>JAZTWS010000055.1:0-8413 GCA_045636005.1 Eubacteriales bacterium
TTATATTCCTGTCATATAAAAGTGTCAAGGTTACTTTGGAGAACGAGCTCGGGGGTGATGTAGATGGTTTTGGGGGGCAGTTTTTTCTCGGCAAGATGCTCGTAGAGCACGCGAACGGCGGTGCTTCCTTGCTTTTCGAGGTCTTGGAAGAGCGAGGCGTGTATGACGCCGTCCTTGAGGCACGCGGCCGCGTCGCCGTCCACGTCGGTGCAGACCACTTTGAGATCGGGATGCTCTTGTCGCAGGGTCTTGCCGATCGAGGCAAAGGTGGAGGTGGCAACGTATAAGCCGTTAAGGCGGCCCGCTATTTTTTTGTAAAGCTGAAGCGAAATGTCCTCGTCGTCGTAGGTCTCGTAAGCGCCGACCGGATTCAGTTTGTATTTGGAAAGGCTTTCGGTAAAGCCCCGTATTTTTTGCATATGCTCGACGTGATCCTTGTTGCCCACGAAGATCGCCACGTTGGCATTTTCCTTGACGCAAAGGTGAAGCATCTCGGCCGCCATTTGCCCCGAGCGGTAAGCATCGACCTGAATCGAGCAGAGATAGCGGGTACCCGTGGACGCGGTGTCGCCGATCAGCACGATGGGAATTTTTTGCGCCTCCAATTCTGCGAAGATCTTTTCAAGTCCCGAAGGGAAGTATTCGCACAGAATAATACCGTGTACTTTGTCGTTTAAGCAAGCGGTGAGTGCCTCGAGTGTAGCGGTCACGGAATAGGTGTCGGCAACGGGATAATAGCGGCACTGTACATTATAGTCGGCAAGGCGCTCAAACTCTTGGTCAAGCCCTTTCTGCAGAAAGGAAAAGTAATCCTTTTCATGCGAGGGAACGACCACACCGAGCGTGATGGTGTTGCGCGCCATGCTCTGCGCCACCTTGTTGACGCGGTAACCCATCTCCTTGGCCGTGGTGAGAATGCGCTCCTTCATTTCGTCGCTGATGCCACTTTTGTCATTCAATGCCTTATTTATGATGCCGTAGGATACGCCGAGCTTGGCGGCAATATCCTTGATGGTAACTCGTTTTTGTTCCATGGCTTTCTCCTTGTAAATGAAAGGACTTTTTTCTATTATATCACACATTTTGCGAATTGTCAAAGAAAAAATGAAACGCTTCACTTTTTTGAAAAAAGTATTGACAAATTTGGTGATCTGTAGTAAGATAAGGGCACAGCAATTTGATGTTTGGAAGGAGATCTTCATGAAAAAGGCAATCAAGAAGCCGATCATCCGCAAAATCGGAACAATCGAATGCAATAATATCGTAGAGACTACACCTATCGTTTTTAACGACAGACTGTATCGCTTTGAGGCCGTTCGCCGCAAGAGCTTTTTTGCAGGTAACGCACAGTCAAATTGGAGCGAGCTGAAGGATCCGCCCTGTCTGCATTTCGTGGACGTTCGCACCAATACCGCAACCCCCTTCTTTGCCGAGAACCATACCTTTGGCTTCCCGTGGACAGAGAACGGCGTGATGTACGTCGTAACGGGTGCAAATCCCTCGTGGGGAAGTGACACGCTTCATTTCTTCCGCTCGACCGACCTTGAAAATTGGGAGCTTTATTCCGAGCTTCATCTGCCGAATTGGGCCATTTATAACATGAATATCGCCAAGATGGGCGACGAGTATACCCTCATGATCGAGATCAGCGCACCCGTCGAGGAGTGCGGCCCCAAGCCCTTCACCTTCCGCTTTTTGAAGTCGAAGGATCTGACGAATTGGGAGCTGACGCCGTCGGAGTGTGTATTCCAGAAGGATCGATATGCCGGAAGCCCCGCGCTTTATACGCTGGAGGGCGACGAGCATTATTACGTCGGGTATCTGGAAAGATACCCCGAGGCGCGCTATGCCAATAGCCTTGCGCGCAGCAAGGATCTCATTCATTGGGAATACAGTCCCGTAAACCCCGTGCTTATGTACGACGAGTACGAGGACAAGAAGATCGCCTCCCCCTTCTTGACGCCTGCCGACCGCGCGCGCATTGAGGCCGCCGAGGACATCAACAACAGTGACATGGAGCTTTGCGAATTTTTGGGCCGTACCATCATCTACTACAGTTGGGGTGACCAAAGAGGAACCGAGTTCTTGGCCGAGGCCTGCTACGAGGGTAGCATGAAGGAATTTTTGCAGGGATTTTTTGAATAAGGAGCGACTATGGCAATCACGGAAAATAAACGCTTGGATCTTTTGACCTCGATTTCGGGTCAGCCCATCAAAACGGTGGAGGATTGGGAGACCTATCGCCGCCGCGAGATCATGGTATTGCTTGAAAATTTCGTGTACGGCGTGCGTCCTTTCGTACATCCGGATTCCGTCTCTTTTGCGCTCGTGCGTCAGGGTAAGAACTGGCTTGGCTCGGGGGCGACCTTCAAGGAGATCGATATCGCCGTGGGCACGCACCATTTTCCTGTATATATTTTTATTCCCGAAAACGTGATGCTTCCCGCGCCCGCGTTTGTGGCGATCATGAACGAAAAGCGGAGCATGGCGTATGATTTTGACGAGACGGTGGACTATCCGCATCTGCCCATTCGCGACATCGTTGCGCGCGGCTATGCGGTGGCGGTGATGCCTACCAACGCGGTCACGCCCGATTGGATGTTCTACGGCGGCTTTAAGAAGGGCGTGTTTGGCGCCATCGAGCCTGTCGAGAAGAGAAGGGAGAATTCTTGGGCCACGGTTTCGGGTTGGGCGCTTGGCGCGCAGCTTGTGATGGACTATCTTGAGACCGACATCGACATTGATCACAAAAACGTGGCGGTCATGGGCCATTCGCGCGACGGCAAGGCCGCGCTTGTTGCCGGCATGTACGACAAGCGATTTAAGCTTGTGATCTCCAATAGCTCGGGCACGGGCGGTGCGGCGTATACGCGCGGCAAGGTGGGCGAGCATATCCGAAATCTTATGGTGTCGGATTGGTTTTGTGACAATTACAGAAACTTCCGAGAGAATGAGGAGATGCTTCCGTGTGATCAGCATATGCTGCTTGCCATGATCGCGCCCCGTCCGCTTTATATCAAGAGCGACGGACTTGACGAATGGGCGGATCCCGAGGCGGAGTTGTTTTCTGCCAAGCTTGCATCCGGTGTTTACGAGCTTTACGGCAAGACCGGCGTCATCGTGGATGACGAGGTCGTGATCGAGAAGGAATACCACGAGGGTATGATCGCTTACCACCGCTCACCCATCGACCACGCGCTTACCACGTCGGATTGGCACCATTACATGAATTTTGCCGACAAGCATCTGAAGGTCGAGAAACCTTAAAAATACGGAATATAAAAGGAGATCCTCCTGCGGCTCTCCTTTTATCACAATAAAGAAAAACGTTTCACAGGAGATTTCTATGAAGGAATTTTTTTTGCAGCTTTTCGGCGACGGAGAGGTGATCACCACGGCAACCGTTTTGATCCAAAGCGTCGGTTGGCTGGCACTTATTTGCTCGGCCATTTCGTTTCAGCAGAAAAAGCGGTTTGGTATTTTGATTTGGCAAGCCACGGCCACGCTCATTTCGTCGATCTATTTGTTTTTGCTTGGCGCTTACGAAGGCGCGTGTCTTGACCTTTTGTCCTTTGCGGGAAAGATGATCTTTTCCAAAGGGGGAAAGGTGTTTGGCCTCTCGCTTCCCGTGTGGCGCATCGTCTTCCTCGCGGCTATGCTCGTGGCGGGCATCTTGACGTGGGCGGATATTTATTCCTTGCTTGCGATCTTGGCAAGCTGTCTGTCGCTCTTTGCGCTCAGCATGAAGAGCCCGATGAAGATACGTCTTATTTCGCTTCTCGTCGGCCCGTGCTGGATCGTGTATAACTGGGTATATCACGCCTATCCCTCGATCCTTATGGAGTGCATTGCGCTTACATCCATTATCATTGGCATCATCCGTTACGATATGAAGAAAAAGAAGGAGAATGAGATATGAAAGGTATGAGCCTTGAACAAACGCGCCGCCGCATTGAAAACGTCGAAAGTGCGGAGAGGGATAACAGAGCATATTTCCGCCGTCACCGCGTTCACGATTATTTGCCGGGTCAGGTGACCTACAATCTCGGAGATTATCCCGCGCGCTTTTCGGTAGAGCCTACCGAGTATGACTATAACATGATCAAGGAGCTTTCGGAGAAGGGCGTTCGGCTTTTGCAGGTACACGAGGAGTGGAACGATGCGATCCGTTGCCTCGGTGCCGATAAGTTTTCGAGCTTCGACCCCAAGGGAATGAAGAATTTCGTAGAGCTTTGCCACAAGTTTGACATCAAGATCATCCCCTATATTTCGACCGGCTATTTTGAGGAGACCGACCCCGATTTCCGCGAGGATTTCACGCGCGGCGCGTTCGCGCTCCGCGCCGACTATTTCAACTACCGCAAATGCTCGGCGGGCAGCCCCACCTGGCGCAAGTATCTTTTGGATCACGTTTTCGCGGCGCTCGACGAGTACGGCTTTGACGGCGTATACAACGACTGGGGCTATGACGGACTGGAATATGCAAGACAGAAGCTGAGTGCCGAGGGAAAGGATCCCAATGCCGCTTCGGTCATTGATATGCCTTACGACCCCGTGCTTGAGGATCTTCTCAGCACCATTTACCGCGAGGTGCATCGCCGCGGTGGTGTGGTCAAGATCCACGCCGACCGCAACAATACTACGCCGACGAAGGATAAGGTCTATGACTATCTTTGGATCGGTGAAAACGTGGGAAGCAGTGAGTTTGGCGTTGGCAAGAGCTATGAGCCTTACGTTGTTCCTTGTCGCCATACCACCGACCCCGCAAAGACCGACGACGATTATTACGTCAAACTCATTCCCTTTATGCAGTTCCCGCTTCTCAAGCGCGGACGTCCCATCACGGGTGTGGGCATTGACGCCCCCGTTCCTTTTAAGAAGTTCGGAGATTACGGACTTTGGAGTCGCGTGAAGGAATATTATGCGGCACACCCCGAGGGCCCGCATTGCTACAGTCTTTGGTCATCGGTGCCCGACAATCCCCGTGATTACGAGAATTTCTGCAAATATCTGGCACTTTATCGGCCGATGGTGGAGGAGAATAGCGTGGCGTATATCGAGCTGCGTGACTCGGCGGAAATTCTTTCGCCCCTTCCCGCAAACGTGTTCGCGTCGATGTTCGTAAACGACGAGAAGTATATGGTTGTGTCCAACCTCACCGAGAGCGACTATACCATAGAGCTTCGCGACCTCTGGGAAGATCGCGAGACGGGCGCGTGCGGCAAGCACTTTACCCTGGCTCCCACCACGATTCTGTTCTTGTTGAAGAAATAAATGCAAAAAACCGAGCCAAAAGGCTCGGTTTTTTGTGTATAATAACCAAAAACAGAGGAAAGATTTCTCTGTTTTGACATTCGAAAAAGTGTTGCAAAAAAGGAGCAAATGCGATATAATAATGTTGTTATCATCAGGATACACAAAAACTGTCGTTTTTTGAGACTTTCTTTGTTGATAAAATCTAAAAAGAACTTTTGCCCATCGGGTAGGAGAAGGAGGACAACACTATGGCTAAATTTGATACGAAATCGATTCGCAACATTGCGTTGCTGGGACACGGCGGAAGCGGAAAGACCTCTCTTGCCGAGTCGATGCTTTATATCGCGGGTGCAACCGACAGACTCGGTAAGGTCGTGGACGGAAATACCGTTTGCGATTACGACGCCGAGGAGATCAAGCGTGGCTTTACGCTTTCGGCATCGGTTGCCAACATCGAGTGGAAGGGCATTAAGATCAATATTCTTGACACGCCCGGTTATCTTGATTTTTCGGGTGAGGTCAATCAGGCTCTCCGTGTGGCAGGAAGTGCCGTGATCACGGTCGATGCCAAGGCAGGCGTTGAGGTTGGCACCGAGCTTGCTTGGGATAGCGCGACCGCATACGGCGTTCCCAAGGTATTCTTCGTTAACAAGTGCGACGAGAACGAGGCAAGCTTTGACCGCGTTTTCAAGGAGCTTGACTATAAGTTCGGAAGAACGGTCTGCCCCGTATTCGTTCCCGTTGGCGACAGCAAGGATATTACCATGCTTGACCTGATCGCGCTGAAGGCGTATAAGTACGACTATCGCGGCCAGCGTAACGAGGTTCCCGTGCTTGACGAGTATCTGGAGGTCGCTTCGCACTACAGAGAGGCACTCAACGAGGCACTGGCAGGTACCAGCGACGAGCTGATGGAGAAGTACTTCAACGGTGAGGAGATCACCAAGGAGGAGGCCGTAGAGGCACTGCATCAGGGTATTATTGACGGTACCATTACCCCTGTTTACTGTGGCTCGGCCACCAACGTATTCGGCGTTATCGCGATGCTTGACGCTATCTCCGAGTCCTTCCCGCGCTTTACCGCAAAGAAGAACGAGAGAGTGGATGACGGTACGCTCCTTCCCATCGACGTGGAGGGCGATCCCGCGATCTTCGTATTTAAGACGGTTGCCGACCAGTTCGTAGGAAAGATGTCCTTCTTTAAGGTCATGAGCGGTACGGTGAAGCGCGATATGGTTCTGAAGAACAATATCACGGGTGCCAACGAAAAGATGGCGCACCTTTATGTGCTTCGCGGCAAGACGCAGACCGAGGTCGACGAGCTTGCTTGCGGCGATATCGGTATGATCGCCAAGCTTTCGGATACCAACACCAACGATACGCTCGCCCTTTCGAGTGACGTGAAGTATCTCCCCATTACCTATCCGAAGCCCTATTATACGCAGGCTATGGCGCCCGCGGCCAAGGGCGACGAGGGCAAGATTTCGCAGGGCATTGCCAAGCTTCTTGAGGAAGATCTTACGCTTGCTTACGAAAACAACGCCGAAACCAAGCAGATGCTCATTTCGGGTCTTGGAGATATGCACCTCGCCGTTCTCGTGGCGAAGCTGAAGGCGCGCTTTGGCGTCAATATCGTTCTCGGCGAGCCCAAGATCGCGTACCGCGAAAAGATCACCAAGAGAGTACAGGTCGAAGGTAAGCATAAGAAGCAGTCGGGCGGTAGCGGTCAGTACGGTCACGTTAAGATCACCTTCGCACCCGGTGAGGACGAGGGACTTACCTTTACCGAGTCGGTCGTTGGCGGTGCCGTGCCGAAGAACTATTTCCCCGCCGTTGAGAAGGGACTTCTTGAGGCAATGCAGAAGGGTGTTGCGGGCTTCCCCGTGATCCACTTGGCAGCCGACCTCTTTGACGGCTCGTATCATGACGTAGACTCGAACGAAATTTCGTTCAAGCTGGCAGCAAACCTTGCGTATAAGGAGTGCTTGAAGCAGGCAGCTCCCGTGATCCTTGAGCCTGTGGGTGACCTTACCATTGTCGTTCCCGATTCCTTGGTGGGTGACGTTATGGGTGACATCAACAAGCGTCGCGGAAGCGTAATGGGCATGGATCCGTGCGAGAAGCAGGGCTACACCAAGATCAAGGCCATCGCGCCCAAGTCCGAGCTTGTCGAGTATCCCATCGTCCTTCGCGCGATGACGCAGGGCAGAGGCTACTTCGACTTTGAGGTGACGGGCTACGAGATCGTTCCCGGCAACCTCTCCGCAAAGATCGTAGAGGCTTATAAGAATTCGCAGGAAGCGTAAAAAAAATGGGGCCGTTTCAAAACGGCCCCTGATTTTTTATACCGAAAAAATTGTATATTTTTGCATAAAATAAAATTTTATTTTATATAATATGACGAAAATTGTTTTTTTGTGAGGGATTTCTTGACATGGATTGGGGCGTGTGATATAATTATTATAGATTTTTTAAAGGATGGCTTTTGCTTTTGTAATTGAGGTTTTTGCCGTCATTTTTTCTTTTTAAGGGGGTGCCGTCATGAGAGAATTGGAAGAAAAAATTCTGAAGGAGGGCATCGTTTTGCCCGGTGAGGTGCTCAAGGTCGGCAGTTTTCTCAATCAACAGATCGACGTTGCCTTTTTGATGAGAATGGGCGATGAGGTGGTCCGCCTTTTTGCGGGCGAGGAGATCACCAAGGTGCTGACGATCGAGGCGTCGGGTATCGCATTTGCTTTTGCGATCGCCGAAAGATTGGGTGTTCCGATGGCATTTGCCAAGAAGCATTCTTCCACGAACGTGAGCGGTGAGATCTATACGGCGCGCGTTCATTCCTATACGCACAATAAAGATAACGATATTGTGATCAGCAAAGAATATTTGAAGCCCGAGGATAAGGTTTTGATCGCCGATGATTTTTTGGCGGTTGGCGGCGCGCTTGGCGGTCTGCTTTCGATTGTGGAGCAGGCAAAGGCCTCGCTCGTAGGTTGCGCGATCGCCATTGAAAAGGGCTTTCAGGGCGGCGGCGACCGCTTGCGCGCGCAGGGAATTCGCGTCGAGTCGCTTGCCATAATCGAGTCCATGTCGGACTCCTCGCTCACCTTCCGCGCGTGAGCCACTAACTTTTGTATGCACTGCACTGCATAAATATTTTTTT
>JAZTWS010000056.1:0-6301 GCA_045636005.1 Eubacteriales bacterium
ATTGAGGTGATTTCGGGTGGATTTGACGACCTGAAGATCTATGACGGCAACAAGGAGGCGCGCGACAAGATCGTGGACGTGATCCGTTACGCCAACCCCGACTTTATCATCACGCATAATCCCGACGACTATATGCCCGACCATACGGCAGTAGCCAGACTCGTGTTTGACGCCAGCTTCACGGCAACGCTCCCGAACTACACCGACTATCCGCACCGCTATAGTGCCTTGGATGGCGAGCCCGCAAAGCTCGTTCCCATCTTCTATATGGACACGCTTGCCGGTGTAGACTTCCAGCCCACCGAGTATGTGGACATTACCGAGGAGATCGATCTTAAGATCAATATGCTTGAATGTCACGAAAGCCAGCTCGTTTGGATGCGTGAGCATGACGGCATCGATTTTGCCGATATGGTAAAGACCTGTTCGCGTTACCGCGGTTACCAGTGCGGCGCCGAATACGCCGAGGGATTCCGTCAGTGTCAGGTCTACTTAAAGGGAAATACCAAGCGACTTTTGCCTTAAAAAACAAATGAAAATATACTAAAGGAGAAAAAATTATGGATTTCATGAGTACCGTAAAGGGCTCTCTGCTTGAGGGCTTTTATCCCGAAGGATGGGACATGGCGCGCATCGACGCGTGTTGCGAAAAGGGCGTTGCCCGGGAGGCATTTTGGAACAAGGATTTCAACCCCGTAGAGTGCAAGGACATTCACGAGTTTGACGTTCTGATGGGACACGAGATCGCGCTTCAGATCAAGAAGACGCGCGAGGAGGGCAGAAAGCTTGCCATGATCCTTCCCGTAGGCCCCATGGGTATGTACCGCTGGGCATCCTACTTCATCAATGAGTGGCAGATTTCCTGCGACCATGTGTACACCTTTAATATGGACGAGTGGTCGGATGCCGACGGCAACACGCTTCCCAACACCAACTCGGCTTCGTTCGAGTATAGCATGAAGGAAGCCTTCTTCAATAAGCTTGGTGCGTATACCGTTCCCGAGGCACAGCGCAATTTCGCAACCAAGGAAAATCTTCCTACTTATGAGGGCAAGATTGCCGCACTCAAGGCCGAGGGCGCAAAGCTTGTGCTTGTATACGGTATCGGAAGAATGTGCCATATCGCGTTCTGGGAACCGCAGTTTGCTACCGATTACAAGAACGACGAGGAGTGGAAGCAGGCAACCCACCGCATTGGCGCAAAGCTTCATCCGCTTACCATTGAGCAGAACGCGATCACCAGTTTTAAGAGCCGCACGACGCTCGTTCCTTGTCGCGCTAATACCATCGGCCCCGGTCTCTTCCTTCAGGCCGACTACGCCATCGGCGGTGCCGACGGCGCGCTTGGCAGAGGCATGGGATGGCAGGGCATGAGCTTCCTCACAACGCTTCACTATGGCCCCGACCGTCATATCACCTCTACCTACATTCCCACGCTCGCAGGCAGACTCTTCTACCTCTCCGAGCTTGCCGGACCTCTTACGGCAGAGTGTAACTGATAAAAATATTTTTGCCCCGCGTCGAAAAACGGCGCGGGGCTTTTTCCTTTCGTGAGGGGGGCTTGACTTAGGAACTCTTTTATAGTATAATATATATTATAGTAATAGTAGCTTCCGATGTTTTGGGAAAGGATAGATTGTATGGAATTCGTTTGTTTTGGCGAGATCATGGGATGCTTGAATCCCGAAGGATACGGCCGTATTGCGCAAGCGCACGCACTTGCGATACGTTACGGTGGCGGAGAGGCAAGTGTTGCTGCTTCGCTGGCATCCTTTGGTAAGCAGGCACTTTATGTGACCAAGGTGCCGGATAACGAGCTTGCGAAAGCGGCCATACAATCGCTTGCCGATCATAATGTGGACATTTCGCGCGTTCTTTACGGTGGAGACCGTTTGGGGCTCTATTTTGCGGAACAGGAAGCTACGCAAAAAACGCCCAAGGTATTCTACGACCGAAAATATTCCTCGATCTCGATGGCCGAAAAGCAAGAGTTTGATTGGCGAGAGATCTTTGCCAATGCCGAGTGGTTTCATTTTACGGGCGTTATGCCTGCTCTCAGCGATTCCTGTGCCGAGATCTGCCTTGAGGCTTGTCGGGTTGCCAAGGAGCTGGGTGTTACGGTAAGCTGTGACATTCATTACGATGAAAATCTTTGGAGTCACGAGAAGGCAGGACAGGTAATGGCTGCCCTTATGCCTTATGTGGACGTGTTAATTGCCAACGAAGAAGACTGCGAGCGTGTGTTTGATCTTGCGGTGGAGGATGGCGATACGGCAAGCGGTGCGCTTTCGGTGGAGGGCTATCAGTTGGTTGCCAAAAAGCTTTCCGAGCGTTTTCAGATTCCCACGGTTGCCCTTACGCTGCGCGAAGGCTTTTCGGTAGGTGCTAACGTTTGGTC
Source organism: Eubacteriales bacterium (assembly GCA_045636005.1). Lineage (GTDB taxonomy): Bacteria > Bacillota > Clostridia > Oscillospirales > CAG-272 > RGIG8775. The sequence goes on from JAZTWS010000056.1 coordinate 2,399, forward strand.
GGCCATGCTTTACAATCACGGGGAATACTTTTTCTCCAAGAAATACGAGCTTCCCGTCGTCGATCGCGCGTGCGGTGGAGATAGCTTTGGCGGCGGTCTCATTTACGCGCTCTCCGAGGGGCAGAGCAATCAGTACGTTATTGATTTTGCTGTGGCATCCTCGGCTCTTAAACACTCCGTAATAGATGGCTTCAAGGCGGTCACGGTTGCCGAGATCGAGACGCTGATGGGCGAGGACGGCTCGGAGAAAACGGAAAGATAATAAGAAGGGCGCGCTTGCGACGATTCACGTGAAAAAGCGCGCCACTTGTCTCAAAAGATACAGTTTGGAGAGTATATGGTTTTAATTATTGCGGAAAAACCGAGTCTTGGACGAAATATTGCGGGAAGTATCGGCAATATGTCCTCCAAGAGCGGTTACATGGAAGGAAACGGATATATCGTAACGTGGGCATTTGGCCACCTTTTTTCGCTTGCGGATATTGAGCATTACAGTCCCTCGCCGCGCGAGGATCGCCGTTGGACGATGGATAATCTTCCGTGCTTTCCGAACGAATTTTGCTTTGAACTGAAAAAAGGGAACGATAAAAAAGTCGATAGCGGTGTGGTGAAGCAATTTGAGCTGATCCGCACGCTTTGCAACCGTGCCGATGTCGATACCGTGGTAAACGCGGGAGACGCCGACCGCGAGGGAGAGATCATCGTCCGTCTTTGTGTGAAGCACGCGCTGAAGGGAGTGAAGCCTTTCAAGCGCCTTTGGTTGCCCGATCAGACGCCCGAAACCATTCGTAAGGCACTTTCCGAGATGAAGGACGAGAGCGAATACGAAAGCCTTGCCAACGAAGGCTTGGCGCGTACTTACATTGATTGGCTTTACGGGGTAAATCTGACGCGTTACGCCACCTTGAAAACGGGTACGCTTTTGCGCGTTGGTCGCGTCATCATTCCGATCGTTAAGGCCATCTACGATCGCGATATGGCGATCCGAAACTTCGTGCCGGGGAAATATTACGCCATTATCAGTCGCGCCGAAACGGGCGGCGAGGTGGTGGAGCTTGTCAGCAAAACGCGCTTTGATAGCGACAAATACGAGGACGCACTTGCTTTTTGCAACCGCTATAATAGCGAGCAAGCTATTGTCAAATCGGTGAAAAAGAAAAAGGACAAGCTGGCACCCGGTAAGCTTTATTCGCTTTCCAAGCTTCAGAACGTGCTGGGTAAGAAATATAAGATGTCCATGGCCGAGAGCCTTGAGATCGTGCAAAAGCTTTACGAGGCGGGCTATCTCACCTATCCGCGTACCAATTCCGAGTATTTGGCGACGGCAGAGAAGGATAAAATGAAGACCATTATTGCCAACTGTAAAAAGCTTGGCTACCCCGTGGAATTCAAGGACAAAAAGACCATTTTCGACGACTCCAAGATCGAGTCGCACTCGGCACTTACCCCCACCTATAAAATTCCCGATAAGAGCCGCTTGAGCGAGAAGGAGATGCAGGTATATTCCACGGTCTTCCGCCGCTTTATCGCCGTCTTTTGCGCCGAGGATTGCGTGGTGGAAAAATCCGAGATCACGATAGCACTTGGTGATCTTGAGGAATTTCTTTTGAAGGGAACGGTCATCGTCGAGCCCGGTTGGACGAAATACGATGACAACGCGCAAAAGGACAAGATCCTTCCGAAGTTGAATAAGGGCGACGTGGTGAACACCGACTTCAAGCCCGTGGAGAAGGAAACCACCCCTCCCAAGCACTATACCATCGAAACGCTGAATAATTACCTCAAAAACCCCTTCCGCGACGAGAAAAACAACGCCAAGGCAAAGACGGCGGAGGAGAAGGCAGAGGAAGGGGGCGAGGTAGACGACACCGAGGACTACCGTGCCATCTTTGAGGGCCTTGAGCTTGGTACCGAGGCCACGCGTACGGGTATTATTGATAACGCGCGCAAGAGTGAGTATATCGAGCTCAAGAAGGACGTTTACACCATCCTGCCGCGCGGCGAATTCCTCATTGAATCGCTTTCCCGCCTTAAGATCAGTATGGATAAGTATAAAACCTCCGAGCTTGGTCAGGCACTCAAAAAGGTGTATCGCGGCGAGATCACGGTAAAGGATAGCGTTACGCTGGCGGAGAAGGAGATCACAGAGGTTTTTGCAAAGAAAAATGTTTCAGTTGAGACAGATGAAGACACGGGTTGCTTTGGTGACGTTATCGGGAAATGTCCGCTTTGCGGGAAGGACGTCGTACGCGGTCGGTTTTCGTACGGCTGCCGCGGCTATAAGGAAGGCTGCGATTTTAAGGTCAATCTGTATATTTGCGAGCGCGCGATCTCGGTTGCCAATATGAAGCTCCTTTTGGAAAAGGGAAGCACCGATAAGATCGTGGGCTTCCGCTCCAAGCGGACGGGCAAGACCTTCGATGCTATGTTGAAGCTGGAGGATGGCAAGGCCAATTTTGCCTTCGAGGATTCGGGGGCGAAACGGGCAACAAACGGTAGCTCCTATGCCTATGAGGCACCGCCCGAAATGGCGCCGCTTCCCGAGGATCCGCCGCCTATGTAAGAAAATAAAAATCCCTTGCGAAACAATGTATCGCAAGGGATTTTTTATTGCCGGCGTTATTTCAGGCCGAGCAGGCGTTTTGCATTTCCCGCAAGGATCGCTTCACGCTCCGCGTCGGTAATGGTATTGTTTAAAAGAATGTTGCCAAGGAAAATGTCAGGCGCGCAGGTGGGGTAGTCGGTTCCGAAAAGAATGCGCTCCACGCCTGCCGTGTCAATGAGATGACGCATCTGTCCTTGACGGAAAAGTCCCGTTGCCGAGATATCCACAAAATAGTTTTCGCTCATCTTCATTCTCGCCATATGTCTCTCAAACATAGCTTGATCGTTCGGGTGAGCCGCCACGATCACGAGGTTCGGATGCGCCTGTACCAAGCGATCAAGGCTGTCGTCGTACATGGTGTGGAGATTGAGGATCATGCCGTACTGCTCGGCGAGGTCGAGGATCTCGAAAAGCTCCTTTGAATCGTAGCCCGACCAACCGTGGAAGTAGGGAACCAGCTCGCCGATGATCTTAACGCCAAGCCCGTGCATACGCTCGATTTCCTCACAGGATTCTCTTACGTATTTCGGATGTACGAGGAAGCCGGGAATGAAGAAGTCACCCAGCTCCTCACGAATTTCAAGTCCGATGTCGTTGAGCTTTTTGGTCGAGTTCCAATCAAAGTCGTTTTTGTCAAAGGGCTTGATGACGGCACCGCATATTTTGGAGATGCCGAAGTCATTCATCTCCTTTTTGATTTCCGCGGGATTGCTCGCGCAATACTTCGGATACATACAAATGCTGTTTTCTACGGTTTTGAAGGGGTGTGTGTGAAAGTCAATAATTTCAAAATTCATGATATTTCTCCTTTAGTCGATGGAACGGTCAATCTTAAAGCGAATGATCTTGCGAAGTGTGTTTTTGGGGAAGGGCTCCGAGCGAAGCTTGAGAATACCGATCTTTTTGTAGGGGATCGCGCTTCGGTTGTAATCGTTGATATAGGGCATGAAATGTGCCTGCACGTCCTCGATTTCTTTTTCCTTAAGGAAGCTCTCGTTCGGATAGATCTCGGCTACGATCTTATTGCCCACGAATTCTTCTTGGCTTACGCCCTCGTAGACTACGACCTCTTCCACGCCGGGAATGGAGGCCAACACGGTCTCGATCTCCTCGGGGTATACGTTCTTGCCGTTGGAGAGAATGATCAGATTTTTGAGACGTCCCGTAATGCAAAGGTAGCCGGATGCGTGGAACTTTCCGATGTCACCCGTGTGGAACCAGCCCTCCGCGTCGATGACTGCACGCGTAGCCTCCTCGTCCTTGTAATAACCGAGCATGACGTTGGGACCCTTGACGCA
>JAZTWS010000057.1:0-1654 GCA_045636005.1 Eubacteriales bacterium
TGTCTTAGACCTCATTTTATGTTTCGCAGATACAAACGGAAGCCTTCCCCTTTGGGGAAGGGGGACCGCGTTTAGCGGTGGATGAGGTTTGGGAACATTATTTTTTGAAAGAGCAAACAGTTCGATAAATCAAAATTTGAACTTCATTTTTAGCTTACAAAACAAAGAAATTTCAAAAACCCCTTGCATTTTGATTTCCGATGTTGTATAATAAAAAATACAGTTAGTCAAAAATTTAACAAAGGAAGGTATACATCATGAACAGATTTATGCTCAACGAGGTTTCTTACCACGGAAGCGGCGCGATCACGGCGATCCCCACGGAGATCACGGCACGCGACTTCAAGAAGGTTTTCGTTGCCACCGACCCCGATCTTATCAAGTTCGGCATTGCGGCAAAGGTTACCGACCTTCTCGACAAGGCAGGCATTGCCTACACCGTTTACAGCGACATCAAGGCCAACCCGACCATTGAGAACGTGCAGAACGGCGTGAAGGCCTTCCGCGAGGCAGGTGCCGACTGCATCGTTGCCATCGGCGGCGGCTCGGCCATGGACACCTCCAAGGCCATCGGCATCATCATCACCAACCCCGAGTTTGAGGACGTTCGCTCGCTGGAGGGCGTGGCTCCCACCAAGAAGCCCTGCGTTCCGATCCTCGCGGTTCCCACCACGGCAGGCACGGCCGCCGAGGTCACCATCAACTACGTAATCACCGACGTGGAGAAGAAGCGCAAGTTTGTTTGCGTTGACCCCCACGACATCCCCGTGGTTGCCTTCGTCGATCCCGACATGATGGCTACCATGCCCGCAGGCCTTACCGCCGCTACGGGTATGGACGCGCTTACGCACGCCATCGAGGGCTACATCACCAAGGGCGCATGGGAGCTTTCGGATATGTTCCATATCAAAGCGATCGAGATCATCGCACGTTCGCTCCGCGCCGCCGTTAAGGGCGAGCCCTGCGGTCGCGAGGGCATGGCTCTCGGCCAGTACGTTGCCGGCATGGGCTTCTCGAACGTAGGTCTTGGCGTCGATCACTCGATGGCTCACACGCTTTCGGCTTACTACGACACGCCTCACGGCAAGGCTTGCGCCATCCTTCTTCCCACCGTTATGGCTTACAACGCCGAGTACACGGGCGAGAAGTACCGCGAGATCGCACGCGTGATGGGCGTGAAGAACGTGGACGCTATGAGTGTTGACGAGTACCGCAAGGCCGCCGTTGACGCCGTTCGTCAGCTCGCTGAAGACGTGGGCATTCCCACGACGCTCAAGGGCATCGTGAACCCCGCCGACGTTCGCAAGCTCTCCGAGGACGCATATGCCGACGCTTGCCGCCCCGGCAACCCCCGCGAGACCAGCATCGAGGACATCGAGGCTCTCTTCAATAGCCTCCTGTAAAAAAAAAACAATCAAAAGGACGAGGAAATCCTCGTCCTTTTCTTTATAAATTGAAGTTTATTGAGATGTTGTCTTCATAAAAAGCTTTCGTTTGCTAACCTCATCCACCGCTCACGCGGTCCCACTTCCCCAAAGGGGAAGGCTTGCTTTTGTCCTCGCTTCAAGATGAAATTTGCAAAAAATACAAAGAAAAAGACCAGATAAACATTGAATTTATTGCTTTTTCAAACAAAATGTCTTAGACCTCATTT
>JAZTWS010000058.1:0-5262 GCA_045636005.1 Eubacteriales bacterium
CCACGCCACCTGCCGAGATCACCGAGGAAAACGTATATGAGATCATGTCGGCCGACGAGCAGTACCGCGCCATCAAAAAGGCCTTTGATATTTTGGCTTACGGGCGCAACTCGGTGAAAACGCTTGTCGATAAGCTCCGTCATCGCGGCTTTTCGGACGAGGTGGCTGAGTATGCGGCCGAGTATATGCAAAGGAATGGCTATTTGAAGGAAAACAACGACGCCGAGCGCGAGGCCGAGTGCTGCGTGGAGAAGCTTTGGGGCAAGAAGCGCATTATGATGCATCTTCACCAAAAGGGATACGACGGCGAGGCCTTTGCGGCGGCCATGGCGTATCTCGAAACGGTGGACTTCGTCGAGCTTTGCGTCAAACTGATCCGCCAAAAATACCGCACGCTCCCCAAGGACGAGAAGGAGCGGCAGAAGGTCATAGCGGGCCTTGTCCGCCACGGCTATACCTTCTCGGAGATCAAGGACGCCGCGAAGATCGTGGAGTATTATAAGCTCCCGGGAGACATTTGAATAGTTGGATAGCTAAAAAACACTTGTGAAAGATTTTTCGCAAGTGTTTTTTTGTCGAAATCAACCATTGGTAGAATGATTAGAAAATCATCAAATCAGTCTTGACAGGGAGTGATTGGATGGGAATAATAAAAGTGTGATCACGGCAATTTTTAGAGCTTGAAAGGAGAGCAAAATGACGTATCTTGAGATCGACAAAGCCCTTATGGAGATTACACGCGCAAAATGCGCCGAGTGCAAGGCGCGGCTCGACGCTATTCCAAAGGAAAAGGCAACCGAGCGCAAAGCGCTTCAGGTGGAGTACGGAATGTATTCATTTTGCGGTGCGGCGGGCTTCTTACTCAGTTACGAAAGAAGTAAAGCAATTCAAACGCGGGAACGCTTTTTGAGTAAGCAGATACACAAATACCCTAAGCTTAATGAACGATATCAGTTGATTAACGAAGAAGAAAAAAAGTGTTTTATCGCTGCATTGCAAGCGGAGATGTTTATTCGGGATCAATGGTTTGGTGCGCAGAAGATCGAGCTTGCCGCCGCCGAGGAGTCGGGAGATGCCAAAAAGGCTTTTGAATTTAAGATCAAGGTTGGCGCGGTGGAGAATATGTTTGCCGCGTGGGAAGCGTGGCGCAGGGAAAACGGTGTGTATCCCAATATGTTTGAGGAGGGGAAAGTATGAGTGATTCGGTTTTCTATCTTTTGGCGATTGCCTCTCTTGATAAAGAGTGCCAAAGACTTTGTGCTTTCACCGATGCGTTAGATAAAGATATCGCGCGAAAAAAGGAATGTGTTACGGAATACAAATGTGCAAAATATCGGTATGCATCTGTTGCTCGTATTTACAATCTTCTATATCATGGCAACCGTGTTTATCGAAAGCTTGCGATTCATTTAGATATAGAAAGTGTTATTAAGAACAACGAAGAATTGCTTAATTGTTGTAATAATGCGCTTGATAATGAAAAAATAGACTTCAAACTGTTTTATGGAATTTCTTTTATTGCGCAAGAAAAAATTGAGGTGTATTCAAAAAAATTGGAAAAAGCGTCCGATTGGGAAAAGATTGAGCTTGAGGAGCGCATTGGCGGTCTGCGTTTTGCAAAGACCTGTCTCGACGAGGCGTGGCAGAAGCGAAAGGACGTGAGCGAATGAAGGAAAAGCTTGAGTTATTAAAGCTTCTTGCCGACGAAACACGGCTTGACATTCTCAACCTTCTTTTGAAGGAGGATTCCTACGTGGAAAAGATTGCGTGTGAGCTTTCCTTAACGCCCGCGACCATTTGCTATCACCTCAAGAAAATGGAAACGGCAGGTGTGGTAAAGTGCTCGCGCTCGCAGTTTTATATGATCTATTCGCTCAATCGCGAGATTTTTGATAAACCTCTTTACGAGCTGATCCAAAAAGATGCGCCCGTGCTTGACATCGAAGAAAAATACAAAAAAGAGGTGCTTTCGCACTTTTTCAAATACGGCAAGCTGACGCAGATTCCGACCCAACGGAAAAAACGGGAGATCGTGCTTTTTGAGATTGCAAAACGCTTTGAGCGGGTACGCAAGTATGACGAAAAGGAAGTGAATGCGATCATTCATGAATTTCACGAGGATCATTGTACCATTCGCCGTGAAATGATCGCCTGCGGCATCATGGCGCGTGAGAAGGAAACGTATTGGTTGATATGAAAAAGATTATTGTTTCGGAAAAGATTAAGGAATACCGTCGAGAAAACCGCTTGACACAGGAAGAATTCGGGAAATTGCTTGGCGTGTCTGCGCAGGCGATCTCCAAATGGGAGAGGGAAGAGTGCTATCCCGACATTACCTTTTTGCCCGAGATCGCCACGCTTCTCTCTTGTAATGTGAACGATTTCTTTGACTAAAAAACACCCGAGAGTTTTGCCTCTCGGGTGAATATTTTTATACGGTTTTTGCTTTTTTCTTTTTGCTTGGGAATTGCATTTGCGAGAGCAGGATCGCGCCGAGCATGAGGATGCAACCGAAGATCTCGCGCCCCGAGGGGAGTGCCCAAAGAATGACCGACTCGGCCACCACGGCGAAGAAGGACTCAAAGCTCATAATCAGCGAGCCAACCGTGGGCTCGGTGTATTTCTGACCGACCGTTTGAAGCGTGTAGGCCACGCCGCAGGAGAGCACGCCCGCAAAGAGAATGGGCCCGAGCGCTGCCATGATCTTATCGGGGTTGAAGCCCTCGAAGATAAACATCGGGATCGAGGAAAAGACACCCGAAACGAAGAACTGAATGCAAGAAAGCTTTAGGCAGTCCACGCGCGGCGCAAAGCGGTCGATAGCAAGGATCTGAAAGGCGAAGGCAATCGCACACATCAGTGTCAGAAAGTCGCCAACCGTGACACCCTTATCCGCGCCCGTAATGCAAAGCAGATAGAGTCCCGCTACCGCCAGCGCAACACAGAGCCAGAAGTGAGGGGTTACCTTTTTGCCGAAAAAGAGGCTGATGATCGGAACGAAAAGGATATACATGGCGGTAATAAAGCCCGCCTTGCCTGCCGAGGTGCCGTAGGCAATGCCGACCTGCTGGAAACAGGAGGCAACGCAAAGGCAGAAGCCGCAGATAATGCCGCCATAGATCAGCTCCTTTTTGGTTGCTATGGTCATGGGCTGATAGGTACCGTCACGCTTCTTTTTGAAATCCAAAATGAAAATGACGGGCAAAAGGACGATCGCACCGATGATCGAGCGCACCGCCTGATATTCAAACGGGCCGATATGCTCCATCGCCACGTCCTGCGCGACGAATGTGCAGCCCCAAATGAGTGTTGTCAGAAAGAGAAGAATGTTTCCTTTGATCTGTGATTTCATATTACTACCGTTTCTTTTTATTTATGATATTTTGTGCCTTTTAAGATGTTAAAACACCTATAAAAAATTTCCATCAGCATCACGCGGACGAGTTGGTGAGGAAAGGTCAGCTCGGAGATCGAAAGACGGAGGTCCGAGGCCGATTTTACCTTGTCGGAAAGGCCGTGCGAGCTTCCGATGATGAGAGTGAGCGCGCCGTGGCTCTGCTCGATGGCGGCCAGCTTTTCGGCCAGCTTTTCCGAGGGGAATTGCTTGCCCTCCACGCAAAGCGCGATCTTGTAGCTTTTGGGAAGCGCGGCCTTCAGTATGCGGTCTGCCTCCTCGTCAAGAGCTTTGCCGATCTCGGCGGGAGAGGGGTTTTCGGGGAGCTTGTATTCCTTGAGCTCTACAAGGGAAAAAGAGCAAAACGCCGATAGGCGTTTTTCGTATTCGGCAATCGCCTCGCGCAGATAGCTTTCCTTGAGCGAGCCGACGCCAACGATTCGAAAATTCAGCATATCGCGTTCTCCTTTTCTTGGTCTTCGGTTTGAGAGGAGCCTTCCTCCTCGCGCACAAGCCAAACGGGCTCGCGCGGGTCGGCAACTGCCACGTTTACACAACTTCCGGCAAGCGCGCCAAAGACCTCGTCAAAGGCGGTGTCGGGCGTGTTGTTGGTCTCACTCAGATGTGCCAAAAGAATGTGCTTGGTGCCGTTCTCGGCAAGCTTTAAGGCGAGTGCTGTGCAATCGTTGTTTGACAAGTGTCCCTTTCGAGACAGAATTCTTCGCTTTAGTGGGTAGGGATACGGCCCTTCCTTTAGCATTTCGATATCGTGGTTGCACTCCAAAATCACGGCCTCGCATCCCATAAGGCCGTCTACCACGGCATCCGAGAGGTAACCCACGTCGGTGGCGTAGCCCACCTCGTGCCGCGCGCCGTTCTCGGTAAAGGAGGAACGGAAGCCTACGCTGGCGCGGCTATCGTGCGGTGTGGGGAAGCTTTTTACGGTAAGCTCATCAAGTACTTCCTCGTAGAGAATGGGGTGTATCACCAAATTTTCGGTGAGGGTACTGTCGTTTGCCCAAGGAAGTCCCGTAGCCGAGGCCTCGACGATATGTACGGGGAGCGTATGCTTTTTCAGAAGATTTTCAAGGGCCGAGGTGTGATCGTTATGCTCGTGCGTCAGAAAAATGGCGCGGATATCCGAGAGGTCGGTGCCGATCGCGGTAAGCGCGCGGCAGAGCGCGCGCGCACTTCTGCCGGCATCTACCACAATCGAGACGCCGCCAAGTCGTAAATAAACGGCGTTGCCGCTCGAGCCCGAATAAAGAGAACAAATTTGCATGGGGAACCTTTCTGTTTATTGAAAAAGTGCGGAAAACCAAGCGGAGAGAGCAAGCCTTTGGAGAACGTAGACGTCGAGAAGCTTGTAAAAGAAGGTGAAGATCATCGGTACGAGGATCAGCATAGCCTTTTTGCTTTTTTGACGCCGCGCTTTCAGATCGGCAAGAAAGTCCTCACGTTTTTGCTTGTCCCATGTTACAGGAAGCTCGTCTACGGTGGGAAGCTTGCCAACGAATCCTTTGTTCATATAGATGTACCACATGGCCGCAGCAAGCGCAATTACGCCGTAGATGATGCTGATTGCAATTTCGTGTCCCATATCCCACACGACGAGATAAACGCCGAGAAAGAAAATGATGCTTACTGCAAGCGAGATCACAAGACGGAAATTGAAGCGCGAAAGCGCGGCTTTGAGTGACGGTTTCTTTTGCATCATAGGCTTAAAGAACACGCAGTGCGCCATGGGGGCGGATACGGAGAACGATGCAAGCCCCCTCGCCAAAGGCGGCGTCCATAAGAGTGCGGTAGCCCTCTACGTCCTCGGTGCGCACGAAGCTTTGAACAGTGCCTGCAAAGCCGCCGCCGTG
>JAZTWS010000059.1:0-2508 GCA_045636005.1 Eubacteriales bacterium
CGCACCGTTCCAGATGCGGTAAACGTACTCCTTATATTTTACACCATATCTGGCGTGAAATTCCTCCGGAACGAAAAAAGCCTCCAAAACCGAAATGTCATCCGGCAAAAAGCAATTCATGGCCGTCGGGATCTTTTCCACGGGAATGGAGGTCTCAATTCCTCCCTCTTTCCGTTTCGCCACGCTCACGCAAAATTCCTCCGCGTGAACGCCGCTATCGGTGCGGCTACATCCCACGATATCGCAGGGAAAGCCAAAGACCTTTTCGGCCGTCTCGTTCAGCACCTTTTGCACCGAAGGAGCATTCTCCTGCACTTGATACCCGCAGTAAGCCGTTCCGAGAAACGAAAGCCTTAAAAAGAGCTTCATAATGTTCTCTCCTCACATGGAATAGCCGATGGAAAGCATATTCAGTCCCACCAATATCACGCCCAAAAGAATGACCACGATCATCATCATAAAGTCGAGCGGCGAATAATGCAAAACGTGAAGCTTGGTGCGTCCGTCACCGCCGCGGTAGCAACGGCACTCCATCGCGGTTGCCAACTCGTCGGCACGACGGAAGGCCGAGATCACCAGCGGGATCAGAATGGGAATGAGCGCCTTTGCACGTTTGATAAGACCGCCCGAACTGAAGTCGGCACCGCGCGCTTTCTGCGCGGCAATGATCTTTTCTGTCTCCTCGATAAGCGTAGGAATAAAGCGAAGTGCCACGGTCATCATCATCGAAAACTCGTGCACGGGAAGCTTTATCTTCTTCAAGGGAGACAGAAGCTGCTCCATGGCATCGGCAAGCGCAATCGGCGTGGTGGTATAGGTCATAAAGATACTCGTTCCGATGATCAGCGAAAGAATACGGACGAGCATAAAGAGCGCACTGTAGACGCCCTCGGGATACACCGCAATGATCCACCATGCGAAAAGCGGCTTCTCGCCCTTTGTCCAGAAAATATTCAGAACAACGGTAAAGAGCATCACGAAGATAATGGGGCGTATGGAGCGCAAAACCGCGCGAAGCGGAATATTGCTCAAAAGCACCAAAAGCACAGCCGAAAGCGCAAGCACCGCAAAGCTTATGATATTTTTACACAAAAACGAGCAGACGATGTAAAGCACCGTCAAGATTACCTTGGCGCGCGCATCCAATCGGTGAATGATCGACTCCGCCGGGTAATACTGCCCGAAGCTAATATTTTTCATTCTTTATCAAGACCTTTCTTCAGATAACAAACGTGCGATCTCTTTTACCGCATCCTCGACGGTATAGATCCCATCGCTCACCCGTACGCCGCGTGACGCCAAAAGCTTCATGCAAAGCGTGATTTCGGGAACGTCAAGGCCGATCTCCGTCAAGAAATCCGCACGCGAAAAGATCTCACTGCATTTTCCCTTCATCGCAAGCTTGGCGTGCGACAAAACGATCACGTCCTCGCAGAAGCGGGCCATGTCCTCCATGCTGTGACTAACGATGATCACGGTAGCCCCCGTCTCATTACGGTATTTCACAAGACTGCCGAAAATGGCGTCTCGACCAAGCGGATCCAGTCCTGCCGCCGGTTCATCCAGCACCAACACCTCGGGCTTCATGGCAATGATGCCCGCAATGGCCGCACGGCGCTTCTGTCCACCCGACAGATCAAAGGGAGACTTATCCAAAAGCTCGCGTTCAAGCCCCACAAAATCGGCCGCCATAAGCACGCGCTCCTCGATCTCTTTGGCGTCAAGTCCCATATTTTTCGGGCCAAACGCAATATCCGCGCGAATGGTCTCCTCAAAAAGCTGATATTCGGGATACTGCATCACAAGACCAACGCGAAAGCGAATCTTGCCGATGGCCTTGGGATCCTCCCAAATATCCTTGCCGTCCAGAAGCACCCTGCCATCGCTCGGTCGCTCAAGGCCGTTGAGAAGCTGAACGAAGGTGGATTTTCCCGATCCCGTATGCCCGATGATACCCGTAATGCTTCCCGCCGCAATGCCGACGCTGACGCTGTCAAGTGCCTTGACCTCGTAGGGCGTATCCTTGCTATATACGTACGAAACGTTTTCAAGTTCGATTTTTGTCATACTCATGACCTCTTTTCCTCAAGGTAACGGCAAATGACGTCGGCACAGAGCGTGGGCGAATAGCAGTCACCCTCAAGCGCAAAGCCCGCCTCACGCAGTCCCTCCACGAGTGCGCTGCACTGCGGCACGTCAAGTCCCGCGCTGCGAAGAAGCTCCGGCTTTGCGAAGATCTCGGCGGGCGTTCCTTCCGCCAAAATTCTGCCGTCATCCAACACAATCACGCGGTCGGCCTTGGCCGCCTCGTTCATATAGTGCGTAATGGTGAGAACGGTAATTCCCTTCTCGCGATTCAGCTTTTCAATGGTTTTCAACACGTCCTTGCGTCCCACGGGATCCAGCATGGCCGTAGACTCGTCAAAGATCATACATTCGGGAAGCATAGCAATAATGCCCGCGATCGCGATGCGCTGCTTCTGTCCGCCCGACAAACGATGCGGCTCG
>JAZTWS010000060.1:0-6902 GCA_045636005.1 Eubacteriales bacterium
TTTATGAAGAATGGCGCGACATAGCCTCCCTCCGGGAGGGAGGTGGCGCCGGAAGGCGACGGAAGGAGCCCGCGCAACGCTCAAAATCTGCAAACGCTTTATGGCTTTTGCTTTTCAAACAGACCGATAAACCTCAATTTATGAAAGTGCAACAACTATCATCTTATATTTACGGTAAAAAACAGACGGTTATTCCGAAGGAGGCTATATTGAAAGAGAAAAATACAGAGAAAAGATCGCTTTTTAAAAGGTGGAAAGAGGGAGCGCGCGAGACGGCGGGCGAGTTTTTCGGTGAGCCTTCGGTGGAGTGGCGCGGACGGGGACGGCTTGCGGTGAGTGGCGCGCAAAAGATCGGTTTTTTTGCGGAGGACAGGATCCTCGTTTTGTTGAAGGAGGAGCGACTTTTAGTGTGCGGACGGGGGCTTATGTGCTTGTCCTTTCAAAATGAGGTGCTTGTGATCGGCGGTAGGATATGTTCGGTATCTTACGAGGAGGACGAAAGATGACGCTGTTTGGTTTTTTTGCGGGCGAGACGGTTTTTGAGGCCTCGGGGAAGGATGCCGCCAAGATTTTCAATTTGTGTATGCGCGAGAAGATCCCGTACGGCAAGACCGCATGGGATGGGGAATGCTTTTTGATGACATGTACGGGGCGTTCCTCTGCGCGTTTGTCGGCCCTTTGTGAGAAGGAGGGCATTGCGCTTGCGATACGCAAGCAGAGTGGGCTCAAAACGCTTGTGGCGCGGTACCGCGGTCGCTTGGGACTTCTTATCGGTTTTTTTCTCGTGCTTACGCTGTTTGCCCTCTCAAGAGGGGTGATCTGGCGCATTCGCGTGGAGGGCAACGAGCGTTTGAGTGAGGCGCGCATCCTTTGCTTACTTGCCGAAAACGGCGTAGAGGTAGGCGCGTCGCTTGGAAAGGTGGTCCCCGATTTCGTGGAAGGGAACATTTTGCTTGCCGAGAAGGACATTTCATGGATCGCGGTAAGCGTCAAGGGAACAACGGTGAACGTGGAGCTTCGGGAGACGGTGCGCGCCGAGAACAAAAGTGAAAGCGCGGCCAATCTTGTGGCACTTTGCGACGGACAGATCGAGCGTATCGAGGTCTACGACGGAAATGTCACGGTGAAAAAGGGGGACGTGGTACGGCAGGGCGAGCTTCTTGTCAGCGGCGTTTACGATACGGGCGAGGGGGGAAAGCTCCGTGCGACGCGCGCGTACGGGGAGGTTTTTGCACGCACGGTACACGAATTTTCGGTAAAAATCCCCTTATCTTACGAGAAAAAGGTGTATACGGGACGCGAATGGTGCGAAAAAAACGTAAATTTTTTCGGAAAAGAGATAAAAGTTTTCACAAACCGTAGAAAAGCACCCCCGACTTGTGATATAATATATTATAAAAACGATTTAAGCCTCTTTGGCGGGGAGCCGCTTCCCGTTGGTTTGCAGACTGCGCGTTATCGGGAGTACGTGCTTGAACCCGTTACGCTTTCCGCGCAACAAGCCGCCGAATATGCCTTTGCCGAGATGGAACGGGAAATGGCGGTACTTTCGGAGAACGCCGAGCTTTTGGAAAAGGTCATTTCCTTTGAACTGACCGATGAGGCGTATGTTTTGAACTGTCGCGTCACTTGTATCGAAAACATTGCCGTGACGCAGGAAATAAAAATCGAAGTATAGGAGTTTTACGGTGCAAAAGATCATTCCGATTGAAACGAGTGAGCTGACGATCAAGCTTTTCGGTAGCTTTGACTGTCATGTGAGAAAAATTGAGGAGGCCTTCTCGGTCGATATTCGCAATCGCGAATCCGATGCGGGAAACGCCGTCATCGTGGACGGCGAGGAGTCGGCGGTGCTTGAGGCATGCAACGTGCTCTCCTACCTCAAAGAGATTGCGAAAATCAACGATACGCTTGACGAGCAGTCGGTGCGTTATGTGATCAACATGGTGAAGGACGGCAACGCCGATGCGCTCGAAAAGCTGGACGGCAGTATTTGCGTCACAGGACGGGGCAAGCCCATCAAGGCCAAGACCGTCGGTCAGAAAAAATATGTAGAGGCCATCGAAAAGAACACCATCACGCTTGGCATCGGCCCTGCGGGAACGGGAAAGACCTTTTTGGCGGTAGCTATGGCGGTAAAAGCACTTCGCGAAAAGCGCATGAGCCGCATCATTCTCACGCGCCCGGCGATCGAGGCGGGCGAGAAGCTCGGCTTTTTGCCGGGAGACCTGCAAAGCAAGATCGACCCCTATCTCCGTCCGCTTTACGACGCGCTTTACGAGATGATCGGCACCGAGGCCTACGCGCGCTTCGTGGAGAAGGGGACCATCGAGATCGCGCCGCTTGCCTATATGCGAGGCCGCACGCTTGACGATTCCTTCATCATTCTCGACGAGGCGCAGAACGCCACGCCCGAGCAAATGAAGATGTTCCTTACGCGTCTTGGCTTCAATTCCAAGATGGTAGTGACGGGAGACCTGACGCAGACCGACCTGCCGCATGGGCAGAAGAGCGGACTTGCGGCGGCGGTGAAGATCCTTGAGGAGATTGACGACATTGCCATTCACCGTTTCACCGATCGCGACGTCGTGCGCCACAAGCTGGTGCAGGCCATCATTCTTGCCTACGAGAAGCATGAGCGTGAGGGACTTCGCAAGGCCGAGGAAGAAAAAAACAAAATTCGATATAAGGGAAAGATTTGAGATGAGACTGAGAGTATATTTTGAAAACGGACAGGACAAGGAGCCTATTTATTATTCGCTGAAAATGCGCATCCGTCGCGCGATCGAGGCAACGCTTGCTTATGAGGCGTTTGACGACGATTGCGAGGTTTCGGTCACTTTTTGTGACAACGAACAGATTCGCGAGCTGAACAAGAAATTCCGCGAGATCGACCGCGCGACCGACGTGCTTTCTTTTCCGCTTTTTGACGACGACGGTATGGATGCGCACGTCGAGGATTTTGGCTGTATGTTAGGTGACGTGGTGCTTTCCTTGGAGAAGGCGCGCGCGCAGGCCGAGGACTTCGGGCATAGCTTTGAGCGTGAGGTGGTCTTCCTCACCGTGCATTCCATCCTGCATCTGCTTGGCTACGATCACGAGACGGGCGAGGAGGATGAAAAGGATATGCGTCGCCGTCAGAGCGAGATCGTGGACAAGCTTGGGCTTGCCGTAAAAGAGGAGAACAGAATATGAAAAAAACGGGATTTATTGCTATTGTCGGCCGTCCGAACGTCGGAAAGTCGACGCTGATGAATCAGATATTGGGAGAAAAGGTGGCCATCGTTTCGGCCAAACCGCAGACCACGCGTAACCGAATTCTCGGTATTTATACGCGCGGCGAGGAGCAGTTTGTCTTCCTTGACACGCCCGGTATTCACACACCGAAAAACCGCCTTGGCGAATACATGGTAAGTGCCGCCAATTCCTCAATGAAGGACGCGGACGCGGTGGTTTTGGTGGTGGACGTGGGCCGCGAGCCATCCAAGGTCGAGGAGGATGTGATCGAATATCTGAAAAAGACAGGCCTTCCCTCGGTGCTGGCACTCAATAAGGTAGACCTCTACCAGCGAGACAAGATCGCCGAGACCATTACGGCCTACGCCGCAAAATACAGCTTTGACGCCTTCGTTCCGATCTGCGCGAAGAACGGCGGCAAGGTGGACGAGCTTTTGGACGAGTGCGCCAAATTCCTCACGGAGTCCGAGTGGATGTTCCCCGACGATATGATCACCGATCAGCCCGAGCGACAGATTGCGGCCGAGATCATTCGCGAAAAGATCCTGCGCACGACCGACCGCGAGGTGCCGCACGGCACCGCCGTCGTCATTGAGGAATTCACGGACGAGGGGACGATGATCCGCATCCGTGCCGAGATCTTTTGCGAGAAAAATTCGCACAAGGGCATTCTCGTGGGCAAGGGAGGAGCCAACCTCAAGCTCATCGGCACTTACGCCCGTGAGGATCTTGAAAAATTCTTTGGCACGAAAGTTTATCTCAATCTTTGGGTAAAGGTGAAGGAAAATTGGCGCGACAGCGTTGGTATGGTAACCAACTTCGGATATAATAAAAAGGAAGATTTGTAATAAGGGGGGAGCGGCGTGCAGTATACGGTGGACGGGCTTGTGATACGCGAGAGTGAAGCGGGCGAGAACGATAAGCGCCTTGTTTTGCTTACGCCCGACCGCGGACGGATCTCGGTGCTTGCCAAAGGTGCGCGATCTCTGAAAAGCAAGTATATGAACAGCGTCGCTCTTTTTACTTACGGAAACTATGAGATCACCGAGCGCGGCGAGCACGCGTGGCTTTCGGGCGCGTCGGTGACCGAGTCCTTTTACGGCATACGCAACGACATCGAGCGCTTGGCGCTCGCCTCCTACGTTTTGGACGTGGTGTACGAGCTTTCGGGTGAGTCGGAGGGGGCGTGCGATATGCTTCGTCTGGCCCTTAACACCCTCTTTGCTATTGCCAACGACTGCAAGCCGAGGCCTCTTATCAAGGCGGTCTTTGAGTTCCGTGCCATGACCATGTCGGGCTATTTGCCCGACCTTAGCGGTTGCTCGGTCTGCGGCAAGCCGAGAGGGAGCTATATGTATCTTGATGTTTTAAACGGCTCGATGAAATGCGCCGAATGCTTACATACCGTGGAGCTGAAAAATCGGGTGGCCGAGGATGAGATCGCGGGGGCGCGCGTGCTTTCTCCCATGGGAAGCGGCACGCTTGCGGCGGCGCGGTATATCACCGAGGCACCGCTTGAGCGGCTTCTTTCGTTCACGCCCGAGGACACGACGGTGTCCGAGCTTGCGCGTATGAGCGAGACCTATCTTTTGCATCATTTGGAGCGGAGCTTTCCTTCGCTTGAATTTTACCATAACGTAACGAAAATGTAGGATAAACGATGGACGAGAAGAACTTACACACACTGGAATTTCACAAAATACGCGAGATGCTTGCGACTTGTGCCCTGACCGATGGGGCAAAGGCGCAGGCCTTGTCGCTTTTGCCTGCGGAATATCCCGAGGAAGCAAGGCGCCTTCAGAAACAAACGACCGACGCCCGTCGGTTGCTTGATCACAAGGGAATGCCCTCCTTTGGTATGGTAAAGGACGTGGCAGACCCCTGCGAGCGCGCAAGCAAGGGCGCCACCTTGAACACGGGCGAGCTTCTGGCACTTGCCAACGTGCTTCGCACCTCGCGTTCGCTTTTGGAGTATATCCGCACAAACCGCCTGTTTGAAACCTCGCTTGACGAGATCTTTGAGCGTCTCATGCCCAATCGGACGCTGGAGGATAAGATCTACCGCTCGATCATTGCGGAGGACACCATTGCCGACGAGGCCAGCCGCGAGCTTTCGGACATCCGTCGGCGTATTCGTATCGAGGGCAATCGCATCAAGGAGACGCTTCAAAAATATATCAGCGGTGGCTCGTATGCCAAGTATTTGCGCGAGAACATCGTTACCATGCGAAACGGACGTTACGTCGTTCCGGTCAAGGCCGAGTGTAAGAACGAGATCAAGGGTCTCATTCACGATACCTCGGCAACCGGCTCCACCATTTTCGTCGAGCCGACGGCAATTGTCAACGCCAATAACGAGATCCGCATTTTGCAGAATAAAGAGGAGCATGAGATCGAGCGCATTTTGCAAGAGCTTTCGGCCGACGTGGCGACCTATGAAAAGGCGATCTGTCTCAATTATCTCAACATCACCTTGCTTGCTTTTATCTTTGCTTGCGGTGAGTTTTCCAGACGCTTGAACGCCACCGAGGCTACCATCACCGAGGATAAGCGCGTGCATTTGGTACGCGCACGCCACCCACTGATCGACAAGGATAAGGTGGTACCCGTGGACATTGAGGTGGGCGGGGAATACGACTCGCTCATTATCACGGGCCCCAATACGGGCGGTAAGACCGTGACGCTGAAAACGGTCGGTCTTTTTGCGCTGATGGCGCAGGCGGGTCTTCACATTCCCGCCGAGGAGTCCTCGTCGATCTGCTTCTTTGACAAAATTTTGGTCGACATCGGAGACGAACAGAGCATTGAGCAGTCGCTCTCGACCTTCAGTTCGCACATGGTCAATATCGTTTCCATTCTCGATAAGGTGGACGCGCGCTCACTCGTGCTTTTCGACGAGCTTGGCGGCGGTACCGACCCCGTAGAGGGCGCGGCGCTTGCCGTGGCCATCATTGACACCGTGCGCGAGCGCGGCGCGGTTTGTGTGGCAACCACGCACTATTCGGAGCTCAAGGCCTACGCGCTCGACACCGAAGGCGTTTGCAACGCGTCCTGTGAGTTTGACGTGGAAACCTTGCGCCCGACCTACCGCCTCGTTATCGGCGCACCCGGCAAATCCAATGCCTTTGCTATTTCGGGTAAGCTGGGGCTTTCGCCTGCGATCATTGAAAAGGCAAAGGGACACGTCAGCGCCGAAAATCGCCGCTTTGAGAACATCATCGAGCAGTTGGAAAACACGCGCGTGGAGATGGAAAAGCGGCTTGCGGAGGCCGAAAAAACGCGCGAGAAATACGAGGCTTATCAAAAAGAGGCCGACCGTACGATCGGTAAGCGCTTGAAAGACTCCGAAAAGATGCTGGAGGACGCCAAAAACAAGGCGGCCGCCATGATGGAGAGCGCCAAGGCGTCGAGCACATACGTTTTTGCACAGCTGGAGCAGGTGCGCAAAAAGCAGGAGGCGGCAAACTTCGGTGAGGAGCTGGAGCGCACGCGCCGCGCGGTCCGCGATCATATCCGTGACAACGAGGATAAGTATAACCCCGTGACCGAGCGAAAAAATGAAAATTACGTTCTGCCGCGGCCGCTTCGCAAGGGAGACACCGTGCTTTTGGTCGATCTCGGCAAGGAGGCGGTGGTGCTGGAACTTCCCGACGCACAGGGGAACG
>JAZTWS010000061.1:0-13952 GCA_045636005.1 Eubacteriales bacterium
GCGTCCCATCTATGACCCAGCTGATCCCGCAGATCGTCACGATAGGTATGGCCGCAAGACCAGGTGTATTCGGTATAACCGATCTGTGTACAGGTAGGAAGCAGCGTGGTTGCGCTATAGTTATGCGTATGAACGGTCACGGTATAACCGCAGTTGTCACAAACGTTGTCGCCACCAAAGTCGTGACCGTAAGCAAAGAGGATTTGACGCTTCTCAGCCGAGCAACCCGCCCTCGTACATTCGTATACGGCATAGCCGTCTGCCGTACAGGTGGGAAGCTGCTTCTCGGTAGGCTCTGTACCGTAAACGTGCGCAAGTGCGCTCAAAATCTCACGGCGTACCACTTCGCCGCAAACCGAGCATTCGGTGTGGCGAAGACCCTCTTCTTCACAGGCTGCCGCACGATCCACGATCCAACCACCCTCACGATGATTGCACGCGATCTTGGGGAGATAAACGCTGAATTCCTTGACGATATCCGTAAAGCCGTCGCCCGAAAGCGTGAGCGTATAGCGCAGCGTGGTGTTCTCATACTGCGGCTTTGCCATAATATACCACGAAATGTTTTGCTCGCCGCCGCTTGCCAAAGAGCTTATATGAATCTCGGGCTCCTGACCGACAAGCTCAAGCCCCTCGGGAAGCGTCAGCTTCGCCGTAAGGTTGGTAACGGTATCAAACGTACCGTTCATTACCCATGTATTGAGCGTAAAGGGATTATTTTCGTAAGTCGTGCCCGAAGCGCCAACCGCAAGGCTTGTGGGAGGCTCGATCACACGAAGATCAACCTCACCCTCGGCCGCGTCGCCGGCAAAGGCGCTGAGGCCGTAGAAGGTACGAACGGTACGGCTCTCACCGGGCGCCAACACGTCGGGATCGTAGTAAACGTTAACGGCACTGTCGCCAAAAGACCGGCCGCTAATCGAACAGTTATAAATCGCGCTAGTCGTCGAACCCCAAAGGATAAACTGCACCTTATCGGGACGCTCGGTTACACTGTTGTAAAAGGTTCCGCTGCCCACAACGGTGGGAGAGGAAAGATTGTCGAACACCTGCCAGGTCTTGGGGATGGCCGTGCCCGTGAATTCGCGCTCGGTGGTGACGTCCCCAACGCCGGGAATGCGGAAGGGGGCCGCGTCGTTATGGCCAAGCATGGTATCGAACATGATGCGGACGCCCGCGCTCTTATTGACGTTACTAACGTTGGTAAATACGTACTTAAACTCTACGATGTCCTCACGCTGCGTTGCCGCATTGTAAACGAAGGACATGATCTGCTCGACGTGTACACCGTTCACCGTCATCGAGGAGTAGGTGCTGCTGGCATCGGCGTTGATCTTGCTGTTGGTTGCCTGATACTCGGTGACATATCCGTCAATGTTCAGAAAGGTAACCGACGTGCCGCTGCTTATGTCGCCGTAAAGCAACCGCGCGTTGTCGTCGGTGCCGCTTTCGGGGTTGCCCGCAACGGTATAAAAGGCCCGACGATAACCGTCGTTAAATCGCAGCTCCAAATATTCGTTTTTGATTATGGAGCCGCTTCTTGTGTACTCTGCGGGTACCTGCGGTACCGTAGCCGCCGCCACGGACGAGCAAAGAAGCGCAAACAGAAGCACCATAGCGGAAAGAACAAGTGCAATTTTTGCAAAATTACGGGTTTTCACGTTAAAACTCTCCTTTTGTGATTAAATATCTATGTCAACGTCTTGTTTTACAAGGCAGTTTTTTTCGCGTCATCGGCGGCGCCGCGGCACCGCCGTGTTTTTTATGTTACTTGAGAAAGCGGGTAGTCGTTCGGCATCAGCGTGAAGCGAAGCAGGTGGATCGCGTCATCACTGTTCACACGCCCGTCGCCGTTCATATCGCCGTCCTGATTGATGGGATAGTCGCCGGGCATCAGCGTGAAGCGAAGCAGATGGATCGCGTCGTCACTGTTAACGCGCCCGTCGCCGTTCACGTCACCGCGCGCATACGCGGGAGCATCCAGTGCCACAAAGGTTCTGCCATACTCGGCGGCATACGCTTCCGCCGTCGAACCGCGATAGCCGTAAATCGTGGCCGTGGGGGGAACGGTGTCGGTAGCATCATAGATTTCTACCGTCTTGGAAAGAATCGTGATCTCCCCCAGGCTCGTGCAACGAGAGAACGCATCATCGCCAATGCTCGTCACGCCCTCGGGAAGCGTGATCTCCTCAAGGCTCGTGCAATCTTCGAACGCAGAACCGCCAATGCTCGTCACGCCGTCGGGAAGCGTGATCGTTTCAAGGCTCGTGCACCAATTGAACGCATAATCGCCAATGCTCGTTACGCTTTCGGGAATCGTGATGGTTGCAAGGTTCGAGCAAAACTTGAACGCACTATTGCCAATGCTCGTCACACTACCGTCCGCGGGAATCACACTGTTTTTACATCCTGCCACCAGCGTCTTACTTGCAGTTTCAATGAGGCAGTTTCCGGCACTGTGGTAAACCGCGTTGCTTGCATCCACCGCGATGGAAGCAAGATTTGAACAACCGCCAAACACACCGTAGCCAATACTCGTCAAGCCTTTGGGAAGCGTGATCTCGGCAAGGCTCGTGCATAAATAGAACGCACCATCACCAATGCTCGTCAAACCTTCGGGAAGCGTGATCTCGGCAAAGCGCGGGCAAAAATAGAACGCACCTTCGCCAATGCTCGTCACACCGTCCTCTATGATAATCTTTTGAATCGAGTAGCGATACTCGTACCACGGTGCATAATCCGGACCATAGAAGTTCGCCATTGCCCCCTCGCCGTAGATGTAGAGGGTACCGTCTTCGGTGAGCCCCCATTTGACGTTGTCGCCCTGGGCGCCGCAGTTGCCGCTGTAAAGGAAGTCGGGCAAGGGCTCTTCAAGGGCTACAAACGTACGGTTGTACTTGGTCGCATACGCCTCCGCCGTCGAGCCGCGATAGCCGTAAATCGTGGCCGTGGGGGGAACGGTGTCGGTAGCATCATAGATTTCTACTGTCTTGGAAAGAATCGTGAGGGTTTCAAGGCTCGAGCAATTAAAGAACGCATACTCGCCATTACTCGTCACGCCATCGGGAATCGCAACGCCAGAAAGCGCGGAGCACTCACGAAAGGCATTGTCCCCCATGCTCGCTAAGCCCTCAGGAAGCGTGATTGTTGCAAGGTTCGAGCAACCATAGAACGCATATTCGCCAATACTCGTCACGCCTTCGGGAATCGTAATCGTTTCAAGGCTCAAGCAACCCCAGAACGCCTGATAGCCAATGCTCGTCAAACCTTCGGGAAGCGTGATCGTTTTAAGGCTCGAGCAACCCAAGAACGCAGAATCGCCAATGCTCGTTACACTTCCGTCCGCAGGAATTACGCTATTTTTACATCCCGCCACCAGCGTCTTACTTGCGGTTTCAATGAGGCAGTTTCCGGCACTATGGTAAATCGCGTTGCTTGCATCCACCGTGATGGAAGCAAGACTCTCACACTTGGCGAACGCCCTATTGCCAATGCTCGTTACGCCTTCGGGAATCGTAATCGTTTCAATGCTCGTGCAACGATAGAACGCCTGATTGCCAATACTCGTTACGCCATCGGGTATTGTTACACTTGTAAGTTTGTGGCAATCGCAAAACGCACAATCGCCAAAGCTCGTCAAACCTTCGGGAAGCGTGATCGTTTCAAGGCTCGTGCACCAATTGAACGCATAATCACCAATGCTCGTTACGCCTTCGGGAAGCGTGATGGTTTCAAGGCTCGAGCAACCGGAGAACGCATGCCCGCCAATGCTCGTTACGCCTTCGGGAAGCGCAATTGTTTCAAGGCCCGAGTAACCACAGAACGCATAATCGCCAACGCTCGTTACGCCGTTTTCAACGATGATTTTTTGAATAGAGTTGCGATGATCGTCCCACGGCGCATAATCCGGATAAGAGAAATCCGCCATTGCGCCCTCGCCGTAGATGTAGAGCGTACCGTCAGCGGAGATGCCCCATTTGACGTTGTCGCCCTGCGCGCCGCAGTTTCCGCTATAAAGAAATTCGGGGCGCTCTTCAAGGGCTACAAACGTACGGTTGTACTTGGTCGCATACGCTTCTGCCGTCGAACCGCGATAACCGTAGATGGTGGCCGTGTCGGAAACGGTGTATTCGTAATCATAAACCTCCGTCGTTTCGGATAAAAACTCTATTTTCGTAAGATTGTTACAGTAAAAAAACGCATATTCGCCAACATAAATCACATTTTTCGGAACGGTTATTTCGGCAACTTGGCTCCAAGCAAATGCACTTCCCATAATAATGCGAGTGTCTTGATGAATATCACATGCCACACTATCATTCGAGACGATTTCGGTTAACACAACATAAGGATTACTGTCATTTCCCAAGTATTTTGCGTTATCATATATTGTGTAGGTTAAATTGTCACAACTAACAAATGCCATGGGCGAAACAAACGTTACACTATCCGGAATCGTAACGGTCACAAGGCTTGAGCAACCGTAAAAGGCTTCGTGGCCAATACATATTACTCCGTTCGGAATCACAACAGATTCTAATCTCGTGCAATTTTTAAAGCCGGAATCTACGATCAGCTTGGTATCGGCATGGATTTGACATGACGTAATATCTCCCGACGTAGCGGCAAACAACACAAGATAGGGATTGCTGTCATTGCCCAAATATTTTGCATTGTCATAGACGGTATAAGTAAGATTTTCGCAATTGGCAAAGACGCTGCCGCCAATGTATGTTACGGTACTCGGAATGGCAATGGAGCCCAATTCCGTACACTTCCAAAAAGCACAATTGTCAATATAAGTAACGCTTTCGGGAATTTCGATCTCCGCAAGAGTGTCACACCATGCGAACGCATATTTCCCGATTTTTGTAACACTTCCGTCATTGGGAATTTCGGTATTTTGGCAACCGAAAATCAGCGTTTTGCTTTCGGTTTCGATAATCGCATTTCCGGCACTGTGATAAACGGAATTGTTTTCCGATACGGTGACTTGCTCTATTGCGGAACAACCGATGAAGGTCGCGGTGGTTATTTTTGTTACGCCCTCACCTATCATCAACGATTGGATCAACGCGCGATATTCATACCACGGAGCTCCGTCGAAATCGAAATATTCGGCAATTTCGCCCTCGCCGTCAATCACCAGCTCACCGCCCGCAGTAATGCCCCACTTGACGTTGTCGCCCTGCGCGCCGCAATCACCACTATAGACAAATTCGGGGAGTTCTTCAAGGGCAACAAAGGTTCTGCCATACTTGGTCGCATACGCCTCCGCCGTCGAACCGCGATAGCCGTAAATCGTGGCCGTGGCGGGAATGGTGTCGATAGAATCGTAGATATCTACCGTCTTAGAAAGAATCGTGAGGGTTTCAAGGCTCGTGCAATTAAAGAACGCATACTCGCCAATGCTCGTCACGCCTTCGGGAAGCGTGATCGTTTCAAGGCTTGAGCAACCTTCGAACGCAGACCAGCCAACGCTCGTCAAGCTTTCGGGAAGCATAATGGTTTCAAGGCTCGAGCAACTATGGAACACTCCCTCGCCAATGCTCGTCAAACCTTCGGGAAGCGTGATAGTTTCAAGGCTCGAGCAATAATAGAACGCATACCAGGAAATGCGCGTCACGCCTTCGGGAATCGTGATGGTTTCAAGGTTCGAGCAATCCTGGAACGCACACGAGCCAATGCTCGTTACGCCTTCGGGAAGCGTAATCTCCTCAAGCTTCCAGCAAAAATAGAACGCATACTCGCCAATGCTCGTCACACCGTCTTCAACGATGATTTTTCGAATGGAGCCGCGATAATCGTACCACGGTGCATAATCCGGATAAGAGAAATCCGCCATGTCGCCTTCACCATAGACATAAAGCGTGTCATCTGCGGTGAGGCCCCATTTGACGTTGTCACCCTGCGCGCCGCAATCGCCACTACAGACAAATTCGGGGAGTTCTTCAAGGGCAACAAAGGTTCTGCCATACTTGGTCGCATACGCCTCCGCCGTCGAGCCCGTATAGCAGTAGATGGTGGCCGCAGCGGGAATGGTGTATGTAGAATCGTAGATTTCTACGTCACGAGAAAGAATGGTTATCGTTTCAAGACCCGTGCAATTATAGAACGCATACTTGCCAATGCTCGTCACGCTCTCATTAATCGTCATGCTTGTGAGGCTGACGCAACGTTCGAACGCGGAATCGCCAATGCACGTCACACCATCTCCCATCGTCACGCTCTTGAGGTTAGAACAATAGGAAAACGTCCCTTCACCAATGCTCGTCACACCGTTGGGAATTGTCACACTCGTTAGGCTATCGCAACTATTGAACGCATGCTTGCCAATGCTCGTCACGCTGCCTGGAATCGTAATCTCGGTGAGACTTGTGCAACCATCGAACGCAAGCTTGCCAATGCTCGTAACGCCATTTGGAATTGTCACATGCGCAAGGCCAAAGCAATCCCTGAACGCCTCATTGCCAATGCTCGTCACACTGTTGTCGTCGGGGATCACGCTGTTTTTGCACCCAGCCACCAGAGTCTTGCTCACGGTTTCGATTAGGCAGTTTCCAGCACTGTGATAAACGGAATTGCCTGCATCCGCCACGATAGAGACAAGACTTACGCAGCCTGAAAACGCAGAATCGTCTATGCGAATCACACTGTCGGGAATCGTCACGCTCGTGAGGCTAGAGCAATAACGGAAAGCTTCATAACCAATTCTCGTCACGCTATCGGGTATTGTTACACTTGTAAGGTTGTAACAATGAAAAAACGCATAATCGCCAATGCTTGTTACGCCATGTAAAATCGTAATTTTTTGAATAGCACCCTCATAATCGAACCATACGCCGGTACGATTTGCCATCTTCCCTGTACCGCTTATCACAAGCTCGCCCGTAGCGGTGTCAAGTGTCCACGTAAGGTTTGAGCCGTCCCCCTCCGCGCCGCAATTACCGCTATAGGTCTCGGCGCCTGCCGCCAGGCAAAGCAAAAACATAAGAATCACCACAAGCGCGGCAATCAACAAAAACCGTCTCGTTTTTTTCATGATCTTTCCCAAATTCGTCCTTTCACACTGTTTTTTCGCGTCGAATGAATGGTTCGATGAAAGAATTTTGCATCGAATGAATGGTTCGATGCAAAATCCCAAAGTATTTAATATTATTATACTCTTTTCTCTTATCTTTTGCAATATATAAATCGAAAAAAATTAGCTTTTTTTCCTAAAATTTATATATTCTTATGTAATTTCAAGCAAAATTTTGCATCGAACCATTCATTCGGCGCAATTTTTTTCGCAGAACGCACGCGGAAGCTTTTGCATCATCTGCATTTTGTGATCCAGCATGCAATGTGCGTAGCAATTCAGCGTGATCGACGCGTTTTTGTGTCCCATCAGATCGGCGACCGTGCGGATATCCATGCCGCACTCGATGGCCCGCGTAGCAAAGGTGTGCCGAAGTGCGTGAAATTTCAGCCGACGCACTCCCGCGCGCTCGGTAAGCTTTTCAAACATATATTGGTACGAGCGGATTGCCATTCGCTCGCCTTTTTTATTTTCCACCACATAGGGCGACGTCGCAAGCCGTCGATCCTCTTCCAGCATCCGTGTCACGTACGCAGGCAGCGGGATCACGCGCTCCGACGAACGCGTTTTCGGCGTACCAACCACCGTCTGCCACCCCTCTTCTCCAACCTTTTCCCGATAGATCGCCTTGGTGATTTGTATAACACCTTTTTCCATGTCCACATCCTCCCATGTAAGTCCCAAAAGCTCCCCCAATCGAAGCCCCGTGTAAAGACAAAGCAAAATGCCGTGAAGGTATCGATTTCCAAGACGCTCTATCTCCTTTTCCAACGCGCGCTGCTCTGCCACCGTAAAGGCTTCTGCTTGCTTGGTTTCGGCCCGCAGCCTACGGACATTTGCGCACGGATTTTCCGCAATATAATCCATATCACAAGCATAATCAAACGCAAGACGAAGCACCGTAAGCATCAGGTTTATGCTAGTAGCAGATAGCATCTTTCCCGTACGCGCATTCACCTTTTTCCGCTGTGCCGTCACAAAATCCTGCACCTCGCGCTTGGTCACCGCCACAATCTCTCGCGCCCCAAGCGTTGAGGGTGCAATGTGTCCCTCAATGATTCCTTCATAACGGCTAAAAGTTCGCGGCTTTACATTTTCCCGTTGATCCAATGCAAGCCATTCTGCAAGTAATTCTTTCGTTTTCATAAAAGCTCCTTTCTTTTTGTGGACGGATAAGATCCCGGCCACTCCTTATATTGTAACGCAAATCACACGCCGACTTGGCATCAAAAAAGCAGAGAATTTTTCAATTCTCTGCCTTTTCTTTCGTTAAGACTAATCGGTAATTCTCTCTCGTTCGCGGAAAAGGAGCGAAATGCACCAAATTCCCGCAAGAGCAACCACTGTGTAGATGATTCGGCTGAGGATCGCATCCTGCCCGCCGAAAATCCACGCCACAATGTCGAACTTAAAAAGACCGATACTGCCCCAGTTCAACGCGCCGATAATGCTTAAAATCAGCGCAATTCTGTCCATGATCATAACAAAACTTCCTTTCTCTTGTGAAGTCATTAGTATTTTTCACCGCCCGCGCACAATCTATACCATTCAAAATACTTCCACCAAAAGAAATTTTTTCTATAAATAGAAGTTTGTCGGTGTGGCTACGCTTAAACCAAGCAAGGAAAGTTTTGATCAAACTTTTTCAAAAGTTGGATCAAAACCTTTCTCGCGGGTCTCTGCTAAACTCCCCTACAAACCAAAATTTAATTTCCTATTATTAATAGGAGAAAATTTCATTTCACTCTTGCAACTCGACAAAAAGTATGATATAATGTATAAGATTATGTAACGCTATATTTCCCGCCGCAAATGCGGCTTCACCTTGGAGGAAAATCTTGAAAACTACGTTAAAATTGCGTTCGGGTGCCGTTATTCCCTGCATCGAGCCGAGCGCAGCCAAGAAAAAGAACTATCTTTCCCGCACCGAGCTGAATCAGCTCCACCTGATGCCTTCGGGCGAACCGGTGGCATTCACCGAAAACGCGGACGGAAGTGTAAAATATTATTTTGATTCCGAGCATCTTACCGAGGCTCCGCCTGAGCTTTGGTACGCCGCAAGCGGCGTAAAGACCGAAAAATACGTGCTGGAGAGCGGCTCGACCATTCCGCGCATGAACACGCGCCGCGCCGCGTCGCAGGGCTACTACACCAAGGAACGCCTGGAGCAGATGAACTACGAAACGGTGGAGGAGCCCGTGGCCTATTCGCGCCGTGGCGACGATATCGTTTTCTTCTACGACAAGCGCACCGCGTCCCGCCTGCCCCTCATGTGTACCAAGTGCGGCAAGGCCGTTCGCTTTAAGCGCAAGCTTTGCGAGTCCTGCTATGCCGAGGACCTCATTCTGCGCCGTGCACTCGGCGACGAGCATCGAAACGCTTTCTATCACATGAAGCGTGAGCGCGTCCTTTTCTTCGACCTTGAGCTTACGGGCTTCTACGACCGCGACGAGATCATCTCGATCTCGGTGGTCAACGGAACCGGCGAAATCGTGATGGACACCTTTGTAAAGCCCACGCACGCAAAAAAATGGAAAAAAACGGAAAAAATACACGGAATCACGCCGGAAATGGTGCAGGATTCCCCCACGCTTGCCGAACTGACGCCGAGCATAAAACAAATGTTCGATAATTGCGACGCCATTATTGCATACGGCATCTCGACCGACTTCAGCCACATCAAGATCATTTACGAGACGGAGGAGGAGCAGAACGCCCTCCACGACAAGATCTGTTGTTGCGCCAACGAATTCGTTCGCTACATTCACGAGCATCGTCCCGAAGTGGTTCATGCGTCGCTGACCGACGCAATGGAGTGCTTGGAAATCGCATGGGACGGCATTCCCCACTCCTCGATCGCGGACACGATCGCTTGTAAAAAAGTTTGGGAGCGACTTTTCCCCAATTATTACGACGATTGACGTTTCACGTGAAACATAATTCGACATTTTAAATGGCAAAATTCCCCGAAAGTCGCTTTTTCGGGGAATTTTTTAGAAATTCCGCCATGCACTTCCCTGCTTGGCCATATAGCAAGCCGCCCGCAGCGGCAGATTGGAGAGAAAGATGAAAGAGATTCTTCTTTGCAAATACGGCGAGATCGTCCTAAAGGGCGCCAATCGCAAGTATTTTGAGGATGCGCTTTGCCGCACCATGCGAAGAAAAGCAAAGAAATACGGCGAATTTGACATTTATCGTTCGCAAAGCACGCTCTATATTCAACCGATGAATGACGATTGCGACATTGACGGTATGTTCGATGCCGCACGCAAGGTTTTCGGCATCGTAACCGTTAACCGTGCCGCCGTTGCCGAGAAAAACTACGAAAGCATTGCGCAAACGGCGCGAGAGTACCTCCCCGCCTTCCTGCGCGGCAAAAAAACCTTCAAAGTGGAAGGAAAACGCTCGGATAAAAGCTTTCCCATGGACTCGATGGCACTTGCGCGCGAAATTGGCGGTGTGATCCTTGGTGCTTGCCCCTATCTTCGCGTTGACGTGCATGAACCCGACGTGGTGGTGCGCGTGGAGATCCGCGAATACGGTGCTTACATTCACGCCGGACAGTTCAAGGGTGCGGGCGGTATGCCCATCGGCACCAACGGCAAGGGTCTTTTGCTCCTTTCGGGCGGCATCGACTCCCCCGTGGCCGGTTACATGATCGCCAAGCGCGGCGTGCAGCTTGAGGCCGTACATTTTGAGTCTTTCCCCTATACAAGCGATCGCGCGCGCGAAAAAGTCTTTGCGCTTGCCAAAATCGTGTCGGAATACACCGGCCCCATCCAGATGCACGTCGTTTCGCTGACCAAAATACAGGAAGAGATCGCAAAAACCTGTACCGAGGACTATTTCACCCTGCTTTTGCGCCGTTACATGATGGCAATTGCCACCAAGATCGCGCACAAGCGCGGTTGCGGCGCACTGATCACAGGCGAAAGCCTCGGACAAGTGGCAAGCCAGACGATGCAGGCACTTGGTGTCACCGATTGCATGAGTGATCTTCCCGTCTTCCGCCCCTGCATCGGCATGGACAAGGAGGAGATCATTACGATCGCACGTCACATCGACACCTTTGAGACCTCCATTCTGCCCTTTGAGGACTGCTGCACCGTCTTTACCCCCAAGCATCCCAAGACCAAGCCCGATCTTGAGAAGGTATTGCTTGAGGAGCAAAAGCTTCCCTTCGACGCGCTCGTTGAGGAGGCTTTGGCAGGAATGTATACCCAAAATATTACCTTTGAGGACTGATTTCACGTGAAAATAACAACGATCTCCAAGGATGAATTTCTTCCGCTCTGCGAAAATTGCTTCAAAGAGAACGGTCTTTCAGCCTTTTGTAACGAAAACACCTTGTTTTTGCTCTATCAAATGGTCGAAAACATGCTAAAAGTCAACGCGGTGATGAATTTAACCGCCATCACCGAGCCGCGCAACGTGGTGGTGAAGCACTTGGCCGACTCACTTCTTGCGGCAAGCTTTATCCCCGAAGGCGCAAGCCTTCTCGACGTGGGATGCGGCGGCGGCTTCCCTTCCTTGCCGCTTGCGATTGCAAGACCGGATCTTCACATCACCGCACTCGATAGCACCGCCAAAAAGACAGCCTATGTTGCCGACGCCGCCAAGCTGCTCGGCCTCAAAAACCTGCAAACGCTAACCGGACGCGCCGAGGATCTGGCGCAAGCGCCCGAATATCGCGAGAAATTCGACTGTACCGTGGCGCGCGCCGTGGCTTCTCTGCCCATTCTTTGCGAGCTTTGCCTGCCTTTTGTAAAAATTGGCGGCCAAATGATTGCTATGAAAGCCAAACTCGACGAATCCGAAGCCACAAAGGCACCCCAAACACTCGGCGCTTCTCCTTTTGAGCGTCACGAATTCACACTCAAAGGCGCAGAAATCGACGAGGCACGCTTGATCTTGGTGGCAAAAAAACAAAAGCACACCCCAAAGGATTTCCCCCGCGCATACGCGCAGATCAAGAAGAAACCGCTATAACACACACCAAGAACGGAGGCATCCGACGCCTCCGTTCTTTTTTTGCGCAAAAATTCGCAAGTTTCCGAGTGCGCCGCCTTGTTTTGACAATATTTTTCGCCGCGCCGTGATAGAATAATGACAGGAAATGGCAAAAGAATGTCAAAGGTGGATAAAAGCCGCCCCAAAGCCGCCATCAAAAGAAAAGGAGTTTTCACATGAAAAAGAACAATCGCTTTCTCGGAAAATGGTTCGACAAGACGCAGGATTCCAAAGATAAGGTATATTCAATCGACGTCGCGCGTATTCGCCCCAACATTGCGCAGCCGCGGCAGGATTTCGATACAGACGCCATTGTAAAATTGGCCGACTCCATTCGACAATATGGAATTCTGCAACCGCTTACAGTGCGAAAAATTGAGGAAACCGACGAATATCGCTACGAACTGATTGCCGGCGAGCGCCGCCTGCGCGCAGCAAAAATGCTGGGACTCGCCACCGTTCCATGTCTGATCGCACACGTCGATGACGAGGTTTCCGCCGAGCTCGCCTTGGTTGAGAATATGTTGCGCGAAAACCTCGGAATGTTCGAACAAGCGGCTGCATTTTCGGCGCTTTCCGAGAAGTTTGGACTTACGCAAGAGGAAATCGCGCAAAAAATGTCGCTCAGCCAATCCGCCGTAGCCAATAAAATCCGCCTTTTGAAGCTTGCACCCGAAGAGAGAAAGAAGATAGGAGATGCAGGCCTTACAGAACGCCACGCGCGCGCCTTTTTGCGCATATCCAACAAAACCACGCGCGCCGAGGCCATTTCGCGTGTAATCAAGGAGAAAATGAACGTCGCGCAGACCGAAAAATACATTTGCGAGCTTCTCGGCGCCGAAAATGCCGCCAAAGAAAAGAAAAAGCCGGAAGTTAAGCGCAGCGTGATTTTGACCTCGGATTATGTTTGTAACAACATTGATCGCTATCTCGAAAAATTACAATCGGTTTCCGATCTCGTTTCGGTAGATCGAAAAGAGGTTGGCACCAGCACCGTAATCACACTCACAGTCAAAAGGGAAGTGGGCTAACTCCGACAAAATCCGACACGTTTCACGTGAAACAAAAGCATGAGAACATTTGTTCTTTGTATATTGTTTCACGTGAAACAACGCGCTCTTTTGTTGCAAAAAGATCGTTTTCGACAAAATCAAACACGTTTCACGTGAAACAACGCAAAAAAACTTTGCGCTTTCACGGAAAATATGTGCAAAAACTGTTGCAAAAAAAGACGTGTTGTGATATAATATACGTGTAGCAAACTATCCAAAAATCACAACGGAGGGACAAAAATGGCAAAAATTATATCCTTTGCAAACCAAAAAGGCGGCGTCGGAAAGACCACGTCCGCCATCAACATTGCCGCCTCGCTCGGCGTTCTCGGCCACAGGGTTCTGATGATAGACCTTGACCCGCAGGGCAACACCACCAGCGGCGTCGGCGTGGCAAAAAAGCAGCTGAAATACACCTCTAAGGACGTCTTGATGGGCGAGGTTGAGGCTAAAGAGGCGATTTTGGAGACCGAATTCGATAATCTTTGGCTCATTCCCACCAACATTTCACTCGCAGGCGCCGAATTTGAACTTTTCGACACCTTCGAGATCGACGCGCCCAACTGTATGAAAAAGGCACTCGCACCCATTCAGGACGATTTCGATTACGTCATCGTCGACTGTCCTCCCTCGCTCAGCATGCTGACTGTCAATTCCTTCACCGCGAGCGACGGCATCGTCGTGCCGATGCAGTGCGAATTCTACGCGCTCGAGGGTCTTTCTCAGCTTATGGGAACCATCAAGGGCATCAAGCAGAAGTACAATCCGAATCTGACCGTGGCAGGCATTCTGATCACCATGTACAACCC
>JAZTWS010000062.1:0-6257 GCA_045636005.1 Eubacteriales bacterium
CCCATGCGAGAAAAGTTTTCGCCCAGCCTTTTTCAAAAGGCTGGCGGGGTCGAGGGGCAGAGCCCCCGCGTTCTCCCCTAAGCGTCCTTTCTCATCTCGGTCTGGAAACGATATAGCGAGCGGTCTCGGCGCCGCCGTCGAGGATGGTTGCAAGGCCGAGGCAGACGTCGTCAAGCGGATGACGCGAGAGCGTGGTACGCACGCCGAGTGCCTTTGCCACGTACTCGGAGAAGCCGTGAAGCATCGCGCCGCCGCCGCTGAGCAAGAGGCCGTAGCGCGTGATGTCGGCCGAAAGCTCGGGCGGCGTTTCCTCCAACACCTTGCGAATGGCGTTGAGGATGACCTCCGCCACAGGCACAAGTGCCTCCTTCAGCATAGCCGCCGAGACGAAGACGCGGCAGGCGCCGCCCATCTTGGTGCTTTTGCCCGTAATTTCCAGCTTGCGCGTGTCGCAGTTGTCGGCAAGAGAACCGATGCGATGCTTGATGGCCTCCGCCGTTCCCTCTCCCACTAAAATGGACTGCTCCTTCGCCAAATATTCCAAAATGGCCTCGGTAAAGGCGTCGCCCGCCTTTTTGGAAACGCCCGAAACCACGATACCGTCGTGACTGAACACCGAAACGCTGGTCGTACCGGCTCCCACGTCCACCAAAACGCCGCCCACCGCGCTTGCCACGCGGATGCCCGCGCCAAGTGCCGCCGCCACGGGCTTCTCCACGAGAGCCACCGACGACGCGCCCGCCTCAAAGCAAGCGTCCTCAAGCGCGCGCTTGGCGTTCTCGCCCGCGCCGCAGGGAATGCAAGCCGTGACGATCGGACGCCGAAAGAGAGAGGACGCGCCCAAGCGGTTGAGAAAATCGCCCAGCATCAGCGAAGCCAGCTCGATATCGGCCACCGCGCCGCCCCGCACGGGCTTTGCGGCAAGCACCGAATGGGGCGTACGCCCGATCATGCGCTTGGCCTCCACGCCCGACGCCAAAATGGCGTGCGACTGCGTGCGCACCGCGATCACCGAGGGCGCGCGCAAAAGAATACCCTCTCCCTTGGCACAGATGCGGGTATTCGCCGTTCCCACGTCGATTCCGAGCTGATTGTTCATGGACTTTCCTCCCCAAAAACCAGTATTTTATCAAAAAAAAGCAAAAAAAGATGAGTAAAAACGAAAAAAAGTGCTAAAAAATTGAAAAAAATTTGTAAAAGCCCTTTTCATTTTGCTTAAAATGTATTATAATGGGTTTGTATATTATATTATACTACTTTTTTTCTTTTTTTTCAAGTACATTTTTTCTCTTTTCATACGAGGATACAAAATATTACGGAGGAACCTACATGAAACAGAAGTACACGATCACGATCGCAGACGTGCAGATGAACATCGTCACCGACGAAGCCCCCGAGGCCGTAGAGGCCACAGTCGGCATTCTTGACCGACGCATCCGCGAGATCTATCTTCAAAGCGGCAACCGCTGCCCCAAGACCGAGGCGGCTCTCCTTTGCGCGCTGGACTACTGTGCCGAGCGCAACAAGATGCAGGAGATGGTTGCAAGACTTGAGGAGGAAATAGAAAAGAACGAGGCCGAGGCCCTCCGCTCCGAGAACGCGGCACTTGCCGTTGAGGTATCCTCGCTGCGCGAGCAGCTGGCCGCCGCCGAAGCACGCTGTGAGGGCGCCAACGCCGACGTGGACCTTGCGGGCGAGCAGCTTCGCATTCTCACGCAGAAGACGGTGGAGACCGAGGAGGTCGTGGACGACCTGAAGGCCGAGCTTGAGGCACTCAAGGCCGCCGTCATCGAAAAGGACGCCGAGATCGCGCGTCTCTCGACCGCGCTTGACGAGGCCGCCGAGGCCGTGGCCGAGGCATTTGCCGCCAAGGAAACGCCCGTGATTGAGGAAGCCCCCATCGTCGAGGAGGCTCCCGTCGTCGAGGAAGCTCCCGTAGTCGAGGAAGCTCCCGTGGCAGAAGAGGTTCCCGTGATCGAGGAGGCACCCGTAGTCGAGGAGGCTCCCGTAGTTGAGGAAACTCCCGTAGTCGAGGAAACTCCCGTAGTCGAGGGAACGACCGAAAAGACCCCCGTGGCCGAGATCGCCGACTCCACGCTTGAGGCCTTTGAGATCGAGATGAAGCCCCTCCGCTCCAACGTGGACGAAAACCAGCTCTCCATCGACATTTCCGCCGCAACGCCCGAGGAAAAGCCTGCCGAAGAGGTAAAGGCACCCGAGAAGAGTGGCGTAAAGAATGTAGAAAAAGAAAAGCAGAAGGCACAGAAGCGCGTGCGCTCGATGTTTGATCTGATCACCTTCGACAATGTGTGAGCTTCTCTGCCCCGCAGGCTCGCCGCGCGCCCTTGAGGCCGCGATCGAGGGCGGTGCCGATGCCGTATATTTCGGCGGCGTGGGCTTCAACGCCCGAAGAAACGCGCAGAACTTCACCGAGGAGGAAATGCGCGCGTCGATCGCCTTGGCGCATACGCACGGCGTGCGCGTCTACATCACGCAGAATACCCTGATTTTCGACCGCGAAAAGAAGGACTATTTAAGTGCGGCGGAATCTGCCCTCCGGGCAGGTGCCGACGCACTTATTGTTGCGGATATTGGCGGCGCTCTTGAGATAGGGCGCCACTTCCCCGAGGCGGTGCTTCACGCAAGCACGCAGATGTCGGGACATAGCGTAGAGGCCGCCAAGGCCCTCGCCTCGCTCGGCTTCTCGCGTATGGTCTGCGCGAGAGAAATGTCGCTTTCCGACCTTGCGACCTTCTGCCAAACCTCGCCCATCGAGGCCGAGGTCTTCGTCCACGGCGCGCTTTGCGTCTGCCATTCGGGACAGTGCCTCTTTTCCTCGGTCGTGGGCGGCCGCAGCGGAAACAGGGGCGAATGCGCCCAGCCCTGCCGCCTGCCGTACGGAAATTCCTACCCCCTCTCCTTAAAAGACCTTGCGCTTGCCGCGCATATTCCTACGATAAAAAAGCTTGGCATCGCGTCGCTCAAGATTGAGGGGCGCATGAAGTCGCCCGAATACGTGCGCGACGTTGCCACCATCTACCGCCGTCTGCTTGACGAGAACCGCGCCGCCACCAACGAGGAGATGCGCGCGCTTGCCGCCATCTTTTCGCGCGGCGGCTTTACCGACGGCTATTTTACGAAAAAGATCGGCCACGGCATGCTTGGCGTGCGCTCGGAGGCCGACAAGGAGACCTCGCGCGCGCTTGACCCCTTCCGCGCCGTCACCCAAAAACGCCCCGTTACCATGACCGCCGAGATCCTGCGCGGCAAGCCCGCACACCTGACGCTCACCTGTGGCGAAAAGGTCGGGGAGGCCACGGGCGAGATGCCCGTCCCGGCACTGACCGCGCCGCTTTCGCGCGAGGCGGTCACGAAAAACCTCTTGAAGCTCGGTGCCACACCCTTTGCGGCTTCCTCGCTCACGCTGACGCTTGACGAGGGGCTGATGCTTCCGCTCTCTTCGCTCAACGCGCTCCGCCGCGACGCCGTGGCGGCGCTTACCGAGAAGCTGACCGCCCTGCCCCCTCTTGTAAAAGCGGAGCCCGCGCCCCTTTTACCCAAGCAACCGAAGAAAACCACACGAAGTGCCTTTTTCCGCACGCCCGACCAAATTCCGCCAAGCGCCAAGGACTTCTTTGACCTTATCTTCCTGCCGCTTGACCGCTATGACGGCTCGGTGGAGGGCGTGGCTCTGCCCCCCGTCATTTTCGACAGTGAGCGCGAGAAGGTAAAGGCCCTTTTGGAAAAAGCCGTCGCCTGCGGCGCGCGCCACGCCCTCATCGGCAATGTCGGACACCTGACGCTTGCCACGGACTTAGGGCTTACGCCACACGGCAACATCGGCCTCAATATCACCAACAGCGCAAGCGCAGCGGTCGTAGAGAGCCTCGGCTTTGCCGACTGCATCCTTTCGCCCGAGCTTAGCCTCCCAAGGCTTCGCGACGTGGACGGCGCAACGCTTGCCCTCGTTTACGGCCGCATCCCGCTGATGACGCTTGAAAAGTGCGTCGGACGCGAGACGGGCGGCTGCAAAGCCTGCGAGAGCGACCGCCTGGCGCTCACCGACCGCCGCGGCGTCTCCTTCCCCGTGCGAAGGGAGTGGGAGCATCGTTCGGTGATCTACAACAGTCTCCCCACCGCCATGCCCGAAAAAATGCGCGAGCTGCGCGCGGCGGGTATTACGGGTGAGCATTTCCTCTTTAGCACCGAGACCGTGGAGGAATGCGCCGCCGTGATCGCGGCCTACCAAAAGGAAGTCCCCCTGCCCTTCGCGGTGCGCCGACTTCCGAAGTAAAGGAGTATCAAAATGTTTCCAAGACTTACGGCATTCGATATCGTAAAGCTCTTTTTCCGCGCGCTTTTCACTCTGCTTGTGATCGCCGTGTTCGTGGTTCTCTTTTGGCGCATGAACGCTTCGCGTGTGCCCCGGCATCTTGTGACGCTCACGCCCAACGCCACGCTTCTTGAGGCCTACGAAAAGGAGGGCGACGCGCTCGAAAAACTGACGCAAGAGCAAAACACCATCACGCGCACCAAGGAAAATTACGGGTATTTCACCGCATCAAGTGCCATCTTCGTGCCTGCGGCCGACCAGCTTCAGCTCCTCGTGCGCTATAACGACAGTACGCTTGAGGCACTTGCCGAGGATTACGCGCTTGATTTTCAGCCCGAAAGCGATAAGGATTGGTATGACGTGACGCTGGTGCTGGCCATCGACAAGACGCCCGAGGACGCGTCCGACAACCTTGCCAGCGACCCCGCAAGCGTATCTCTTGTGCGCGTAAAGCCCACCGAGATCGTGACCCGCGAGCATAAGGGACGACACAGCTACCGCAAGTTCATCTTTGACGGCATTTCGTTTGACGAAGATCTGCTTGCCGTGTACGTCGATTTCTACTATACGGGCGACCTCCGCTACGAAAACGAAGACTTCAATATATATGAAGACAAGGCCTACGGCACGCTCTGCCTGTACGCGCACACCGAGGCGGACATCAATAAAATCTCTCCCCTCACCGAAAAGGACAAGGCCGCACTCGATGCCGCAAGATGAGGAACAGCTTGGGAGAACGGCTTGGGGGAACTTTTTGAAAAAAGTCCCCCCCTTCAAAAACTTTTGAAGAAAATAACGTAGACCATGCCATCAAGAAAATTATCCATCTTGCGCAAAACGCCTTGACAAGTGAAGAAAAGTTTGCTATAATAACGAAGTATCTTGGGATGTCGCCAAGCGGTAAGGCACGGGACTTTGACTCCCGCATTCGTCGGTTCAAATCCGGCCATCCCAGCCAAATCCCCGAGGACTTGTCCTTGGGGATTTACCTTTTCACTTTTCACTCTTCACTTTTCACTCTTCACTTTTCACTAACTCGGGGATTTGGCAAGGTAATAGGTAATAGTGAATAGTGAAGAAGTAAGGTAGCTTTTCGCTATGGCGAAAAGCATTTTTTATTATAAAAGTTGAAAAGTAATAGTTTTTGTGGTATAATGAAGTAAAGTCAAGTAAGGGAGAAAGTAATATGTCCGAAAGTC
The DNA here is from genome assembly GCA_045636005.1 of Eubacteriales bacterium. Taxonomy (GTDB): domain Bacteria; phylum Bacillota; class Clostridia; order Oscillospirales; family CAG-272; genus RGIG8775. The sequence continues at coordinate 5,533 of JAZTWS010000062.1, forward strand.
CTTTAATGATAAAGTCGAAAGCGTTTGCGTTAGAGGTTATTCGCGCTTGCAAGGTGTTGAGAGAAGCGAAGTGTGAAAGTGCGCTCATCAATCAGTTTCTGCGTTCTGGAACAAGCATTGGTGCGAATATTCGTGAAGCGTTTTATGCTCACGGCAAGGCGGACTTTGTGGCAAAGTTACATATTGCCCTCAAGGAATGCTCCGAAACGGAATATTGGCTTGAACTTTTGATTGAGAGTGGATATTATTACGATAAAACGATATTGGATAGATGCGTTGAGGTGAAAAGAATTTTGATTGCATCCATCAACACGGCAAAGGAGAACACAAAATGAACGACACTATTTTATTAGAAAGCGAAAGTTTTAGTTTGTCATTAGATTTTCAAGTGTTTGAATCGGATATTTCTTATCCGTCCAATACCATTTTAACTGTTTCGGTTTCAAGTGCGGGCTTTTCGGCATCTACAACAATGGATATTGATATAAAAGATATACCGACTTTCTGTAATGAACTGCAAAACTTATATGATTCCTTGAAGGGTGAAGCGAAAATTCAAGAACCATACGGGAATCAGCAGTGCATATTGTTTTCCGGTGACAAAAAAGGACATATTCTTGTATCCGGTATGTTGAATTCTAATGGCGCAAATGGATTTTGGCAGGAGCTGAAATTCGAGAATTGCATAGACCAAACGTTTCTGCCGAAATTTCTGAGAAAAATGA
>JAZTWS010000063.1:0-6406 GCA_045636005.1 Eubacteriales bacterium
TAATATCTGCCGTTATGCTTGAGCATATGCGGGCCTTCGATCCATCCGAATTCCACATCCTGATTGAAGGCACCAAAGCGCTCAAACACGTGCTAAGTCGGATCGTAGCCATGTCGTTCTGTGAGCCAAGGAGTTGTATGACAAGCTTGTCTTCCTAAGACCGCTTGGCCTCCGACTTATAATATCTGCCGTTATGCTTGAGCATATGCGGGCCTTCGATCCATCCGAATTCCACATCCTGATTGAAGGCACCAAAGCGCTCAAACACGTGCTCCTCGGTATTCTGAGTCAGCACGGTGACAGGACCTCTCACAACGCGTCGGGGATCCTCGCCGTCAAGCTCAAAGCCGACGATGCGGCTGATGAATTCTCCGGGGCGGTCTTTGCGCGGAAGTCCCGAAAAGGCATACATATAGATTCTTCCGTCGTCATCTGTGAAAATGCAAGGATCGCACGGCGTGAAGGTACTTCCATCCGGGCGAATGAACTCACCAAGCTCGGTGAAAGGCCCCGTCGGCGTATCGCCGACGTACAAGGGACACTTCCATGACGTCAAAAGGAACTTATCCTTCCACGGCGTAATGCAAGGACTGTATTTCGGGCAGTAAGGATCGGTCTTGACGTGCTGCCAATTTTCAAAGTCCTCAGTCACCCACGCCATACCATAGCTCGGGTAGAGATACCACTTTCCGTCATGATAAAACACGGTAGGGTCGCTGATCGAGCGGTAGTCGGGCGTTGTGATCGATTCGGGCTTATTTTCATGGCTGAACATTCCTCTTTCAAAAGGATACCAGTCGTCCTTGCCGCGCGGAATATCGGGCAATGAAAGCGGATTGCAAAAAGTGTGTCTCTTGTTCATAAGCGGTTCTCCCAAAATACAAATTCTTTTATTGTAATTATACAACAAAATTTATACAATGTAAATAGTGTATTTTCACTCATTTTCACGCAATTTATTGCAAATACAACACAAACAGTATACTATATATAAATACCAAGTTTACTGTATTTTTAGAATTTTAAAATAACAAAGCCCGTTGCGGGAATATGCACCTTAAAGATCTTTTCATCCACGCGCTCGATCTCTGCGGGCATATTCACGCCCTCCACAAGCTTCTCGGGCGTGGTGGCCTCCTTGAAGGTCACGGTCACGGTGCGATCGGCCTCATGATGAATGATGTCCCCTACGTTGATGTCGCGCTCATTACCTGAATTGTTAAAGATCGAAAGGTAACGCGTTCCGTTCTCGTCGGTCGAAACCAGCCAATGAAGCGCGTCTACGTAGCAAGGCATGGTCTCCTTAATGAGCGTGGGCATAAGTGCCTCCAGCTTGTCAAGATCACCGCTTTCGATGATACGGTAGGCCTTATCCGCCTTTGCCTTCGCAAAATCGCCGTCCTTGGTGGCGTCAATCAAGTAATCGTAGTGAGAAAATGTCTCATCTGAGGCATCTTCGTAAATAATATCCACCACGTCGCCAAAGCGCGAGTTGGTCATAACGTGATCCTCGTTTTCCCCTGCCACTCTTGCATTATAGGCAAAGAAGAGCTTGATGATGCTCTCAAGATGTCCGAAGTATTCGGTGTCCTCCTCGTTCAAGGGGCTATTGAGATAGTAGCCGCGGTTGTCCTTCACGGGCATATTGAGAATCTGACGGTTGATCTCCACGCAAGGATAACGCTTCGGCAGTACGATGGCAAACGGGATCTTTGCCTCCATTCCCTGCATATTCAGCGCATTGTTGATGAAGGCCTTCTTAATGAGACCGTACTCCGAAAGCTCGAAGGTCTGCATATTGGTGTAGCTGCAATTGAGTCCCCATTCCTCTGCCAAATACTGCGCCCCCGCCATAAGCGAGTAGTAGTAAATGCGATTTTGAAGAAGGCGCGAGGAACCGCCGTTTTTGCCATAAGACGAGAAGTTATCGTTAACCATTTCCTGCTTGACGTACCACTCGTTAACGGGATCGTCGTTGAAGCAAGGCATCGTCGAGCCGTGACCGGGCGTCGTGCGCCAGCACTCGTAGTAGGTACCCCAGGTCTTGCCCGTCGCCTTTGCCATACCGCGCGCAAGCGCTACGGCCACGCGCATGAAGGGAATCTGACACCCCACCTCGGGCATGAAGTTGCGCACACCGACATCATTTTGCATCTTGGTGGCAAGATAGTAGCTGTCGGCGGTAATGACGGCGTTATCCACGTAGGACATACAACGTTCGTACATCTCGCGCATTTCCACAAGGAACTCCTCGTGCGTCTGCGCGTAGGTCTTTTTATGATAATGGTACGCATCGCCGAAATTTGCGTCATACAAAATTATACCTTCGGGCGTGTAGCGACTACCGCTCATCATATGCTTATGAAGCGTGTCAAGATCGTACGGGCCATCACCAAGCTGTCGAATCAACCCCCAATCGCTCAAACGAAGATTGGAACCGCTCTCATGCACCTGAAAGCCGAGGAACCAATCGCCAAGCGTTTCCTGATAATCGTGAATCAACGCCTTGTCGTAAGCGTACGGATACCATGTGGCACCGCCTGCAAGTCGGTCCACGTAGAAGGGGTACTTCTCTTGCTTGATCATGTTGTAAAGGCGCGTATCCTTGGCAGCAAACTTGTTAAAGAGCAGATGCTCCGGCACCGACCAGCACTGCTGAATCTTGAAGCCCGTGTCCTTATTGATCAGACCGTTCTTTTCAAGTCCCTTGAAGCAATCGTCGTTGTATACGTGAAAAAATTTCATTTCACTTCCCCTTAGAAAGAAAGGATCACAAAGCTCGTTGCGGGGATGTGTAACTTGTAAGTCTTGTCGTCAACCTTCTGAATGTCTACGGGCATATTCACACCCTCCACAAGCTTTTCGGGCGTGGTGGCCTCCTTGAAGGTGACGGTTACGGTGCGGTCTGCCTCATGGTGAATGATGTCACCCTGCTTGATGTCACGCTCGTTACCTGCGTTGTTGAAGATCGAAAGGTAACGCTTGCCGTTCTCATCGGTCGAAACCAGCCAATGAAGCGCGTCTACGTAGCAAGGCATGGTCTCGGCAATCAACTTGGGCATAAGTGCCTCAAGAGCCGCCACGTCACCGCTTTCCAAGATCTTGAAGCCCTTGCCTGCCTTTGCCTTGGCAAAGGTGCCATCCGGCGAAGCGTCGATCAAATATTCGTAACGCGAAAGAGCCTCGTCCGATGCATCCTCGTAGATGATATCTACCACGTCACCGAAGCGCGTGTTGGTCATAACGTGATCCTCGTTGTCGCCCGCCACTCTCTCGTTGTACGCGAAGAAGAGCTTGGTGAGATCCTCGATATGTCCAAAGTATGCCTGATCCTCCTCATTCAGAGGGCTATCCAGGTAGGAGTCTCTATGCTCACCGATCGGGAGATTGAGGATCTGACGGTTGATCTCATAGCACTCATAGCGCTTGGGGATCACAAGTGCAAACGGAACCTTAGCCTCCATGCCACGGAAGTTGAGCGCATTATTGATGAAATTCTTTTTAATCAAACCGTACTCCGAAAGCTCGAAGGTGTTCATATCGGTATAGCTGCAGTTGAGGCCCCACTCCTCTGCCATATACTGCGCGCCCGCCATGAGCGAGTAGTAATAGATACGGTTTTGGAGCAAACGCGAGGAGCCGCCCTTGTGGCCGTACGTTGTAAAGTCATCTTTGTGCGTTTCCTGCGTGAGATACCACTCGTTGATCGGGTCAAGGTTGAAGCAAGGCATCGTAGAGCCAATGCCGGGCGTGGTGCGCCAGCACTCGTAGTAAGTACCCCATGTCTTGCCCGTTGCCTTGGCGATACCGCGCGCAAGTGCAACCGCCACACGCATAAAGGGAATCTGACAGCCCACCTCGGGCATAAAGGTTCTCATGCCAACGTCGTTCTGCATCTTGGTAGCAAGATAGTAGCTGTCACAAGGAATGATATTGTTATCGGTATCGGCCATACGGCGCTCAAAAAGCTCGCGGAACTCCTCAAGAAATTCCTGATACGTTACAGAATATTTTCGGTTCGCATAGTAGTAAATGCTATCCTGCGAAAGGCCATGCAAATATTTGCCCTCGGGCGTTACGGCATGATCACTGAGAAGCTCCTTATCCAGCACGTTTACATCGTACGGGCCGTCGCCAATCTTGCGGAGACGCGGCCACTCGGCTTTTCTGCGGTTGGAGCCGCTTTCGTGAAGCTGGAAGCGGAGGAACCAATCGCCAAGCATCTCGCGATACTCGTGAATCAGCGCCTTGTCAAAATTATAGGGATACCATGTAATACCGCCGGCAATGCGGTCAACGTAAAACGGGATCTTTTCGGATTTGATCAGATTGTAAAGCTTGCTTCCCTTCGCCGCATAGTTATTAAAGAGGCGGTGGCTCGGCACGGCAAAGCAGTGCTGGATCTTAAAGCCCGTGTCCTTGTTGATAAGGCCGTTCTTCTCAAGACCAACGAAGCAATCGTCATTGTAAACGTGGAAAAATTTCATGGCAAAAACACCTTTCCTTTTTGTCAAATTTCCCTCCCGCTTTTTCGGGGGACTTTGCTTGTCAAAAGCATAACACACGCGTCTCCAAAAGTCAAGCAAAAACAGGAAAAATATTTTGTTTTGTCGCATATTTGTCACTTTTTGACCATTGCCGAAAAATATCGGTATATGCTTCCGGCTTGCGATATCTTATATCGCTGCGCCTATTTTCACTTGCCCCAAAAAAACAAAGGAAATTTATCGTCATTTTTCTTAAAAAATCAAAAATTAACAATATCGACATTTTTAACGGGAATTTTTTTGCTATAATGAAAATATAGATAAAAACACCAAATCGGTGGGAAAGTGTGCATGAGATGCCAAATAGATGGGAACGATGGAAATGGAGGCTTGCCGCGTGGGCAAGCGGACGCTACGGAAGCGACCGCCTAAACAAGCACCTCCTTTGGTTTTCAATCCTTGCGTGGATCGTCTCTGCGTTTCTTGGAAGATCCACATGGCAGCTTCTGCCGCTGACGCTTGGCTGGTTGGCATTGGTTTTTTCCACCTTCCGTATGTTTTCTCGAAACATGTATCGAAGACAGCGCGAGCTTGCCTTTTACGAAAGGATCACCGAAAAGCCCCGTCAATTCTTTAAGCTTCAAAAAAATAAGTGGCGTGACCGAAAAACGCATCGGTATTTCCGTTGCAAATGCGGTGCCGTTCTGCGCGTGCCGAAAAAACGCGGCACGATCGTGATCCACTGCCCCAAGTGCCACGCCCAGCTTCAAAAAAAGACGTAAAGGAAGTTCTGCAATATGAAGGTCAACGTCAAAGACAGACTAAAAAAGAAGGAAATTTTAACCATTCCCAATCTTTTGAGCGCCGTTCGACTTGCTATGATCCCCGCGATCGTCCTTCTCTATGTAAAGGAATACATCTATGCTTCGGTCGCGCTGATCGTTTTGTCGGCCGTCACCGACGTTGTGGACGGTTGGATCGCAAGACATTTTCATATGATATCGGATTTTGGAAAATTTCTCGATCCCGTTGCCGATAAGCTGACGCAGATCGCTATGCTTTCCTGCTTGGTCATTCACTATCCGTGGGCAGTGATCCTGGTGGGGCTTTTGGTCGTAAAGGAGCTTTTCCAATTTATTTATGGGCTTATCGTACTCAAAAAGACCAACACCATGAACAGTGCAAGATGGTTTGGCAAAGTAAACACCGTCGTGCTTTACGCCTCGATGATCTTACTTTTCCTGCTCCCGAATATCCCCATGGCCTTTGCCGAGACGCTTCTCGGCATCTGCGGTCTTACGATGCTCTGCTCCATGGTGCTTTACGCCCACTTTTTCCATATGACCATCAAGCAGGCCGCGGAAAAGACCGAACCCGAAACCAAACCGGATACACTCACCGAAACCGAATCCTAAAAATTTCAGCCCCGCTCACGCGGGGCTTTTCTTTTCAGCATATACACCCCACGCCTTTTATAAAAATGCAAATTCCGAACTCAAACCTCATCAATAAAACAAAATCAACCCAATTCACAAACCGCACATCCACAAAAAGAGCGCTTCTGACCATTTCCTCGACCCACTTCCCCGCCTCAATCGCTCCCTTCAAAATATTCCTTATTTTTTCAAAAAAAAACTAAAAAAAATTAGCAAGATTCCCTTGACAAGCAGGAAAGATTGTGATATAATGTCAAAGTCGCAAAGACATCTAGGTGTAGCTCAGCTGGGAGAGCGCTACCTTGGGGTGGTAGAGGCCGCACGTTCAAGTCGTGTCACTTAGACCAAAAAAGCCTTGGAAACATTACGTTTTCCAAGGCTTTTTTTGTGCTTGTTACGCAGCTTTTTGTGTTGTCCGCACAATTTGGGGCGGTTCACTCCGTCCCCGCTTTTTATGTAGTCGACAAGATTTCTTCCATGTTT
>JAZTWS010000064.1:0-3519 GCA_045636005.1 Eubacteriales bacterium
GCGTTAGAATAGGCACGGCGACTCTCAAGGGCCTTGCATTTTCCAAGCAAAAGCCTTGTGTTGGCATTTCCACGCTCGAGGCTATAGCGTATAATCTGCGCTGGCATAAGGGTATCGTGTGCCCGGTTATGAACGCGCGACGCTCGCAGGTCTATACCGCACTCTTTGAGGTAAATGCAAAGGATGCACCGCGCCGCCTCACCCCCGACCGCGCCATTTCGATCGCGGAGCTTGAGAGTGAGCTTTTGATGCAGGTACGCCCCGTTTACCTTTCGGGCGACGGCTACGACATCACGCGCGATGGCTTTTCGCGCTTCACGGCAGCCGAAACGCCTGCCGTTCTTATCCCGCAAAACGCTTACTCGGTTGCCATGTGCGCCCTAAAGCTTTCCCGTGAGGGCGTAAGGACGACCGACGCCGAGCTTGTCCCCACTTATCTTCGGCTTTCGCAAGCCGAGCGCGAGCGCGCTGAAAAAGAAAAAAATTCTATAGAAATATAAAGAGGAAAAATCATGGAAAACAAAAACATTCTCATTGGCTCGGACCACGCAGGCTACGAGCTGAAGCTTAAAGTTATCGAGCATTTGAAGGAACTCGGCTATACCCCCATCGACGTTGGCAACGACTCCTTAGAGAGCTGTGACTACCCCGTATTTGCCAACCGTCTTTGCGTAGGCATCCAAGAGGGCAAGGCTCCCCTTGGCATTCTCGTATGCGGCACGGGCATCGGTATGTCGCTCGTGGCCAACAAGCACAAGGGCATTCGCGCCGCTTGCTGCTCGGACACCTTCAGCGCACGCCTTACGCGCGAGCACAATGACGCAAACGTCCTTTGCTTCGGTTCTCGCGTCGTCGGCATGGGACTTGCCTTCGACCTTGTGGACAACTTCCTCGGGGCCGTCTATCAGGGCGGAAAGCACGCAAAGCGCGTGGAGATGATTACCGCCGTCGAAAACGGCAATATCATTCTGTAAGAATAACCGTAAATCCAAAGGAAAGGATGTGAACGAAACGGAAAACCTGGCACAGAAAATAGCCGAAGCCGTCCGAAGCGTATTCGGAAGGCCCAAGAAAAGCCACTATACCACGGCCATCGTCGTGGCGGGTGGAAACTCGGCCCGCATGGGCGAGGGCATTTCCAAGCAAATGCTGAAGCTGCACGGCATGCCCGTTATCGTTCATACACTCCTTGCCTTTGAGAGAGCGAATAGCGTGGACGAGATCATCGTTGCCGCAAAAAAAGAGGAGCTTCCTTTTTACCGCACGCTTGCCGAAACCTACCGCATTACCAAATTCAAAAAGGCGGTGGAGGGAGGCGAAACGCGGCAAAAATCGGTCAAAAACGCCTTTTTTGCCATCTCGGATAAAACCGATTTCGTTTCGATCCACGACGGCGCGCGTTGCCTCATCACCCCCGAGGAAATCGAGCGCGTAAACGCGGCCGCCTACGCATCGGGTGCCGCCGCCGCGGCCATTCGTGCCGAGGAGACCGTGAAAAGCGAAAAAAGCGGCCTCGTCGAAAAAACACTTGACCGCGACCACATCTTCCTTGCCCGCACGCCACAGGTGTTCGGGGTCAACATCTACCAAACCGCGCTGGCGATCGCCGAGCGTGACGGCGTCACCGTCACCGACGATTGTGCGCTGGTGGAAAATATCGACTACCGCATTCGCCTGGTGGAATGCTCCAAGCATAACATCAAGATCACCACACAAGAGGATATCCCGCTTGCCGCGGCCATCCTTGCTATGCGTGATGAGGAGGTGACGCCATGAGAGTCGGACACGGATACGACGTGCATCGTCTCGTCGAGGGCAGACGCCTCATCCTCGGCGGCGTGGAGATCCCTTACGAAAAAGGGCTTCTCGGCCACTCGGACGCCGACGTGCTCACGCACGCCGTGATGGATTCCCTGCTCGGTGCCGCGGCACTTGGTGACATTGGAAAGCATTTTCCCGACACCGACCCCGCCTACAAAGGCGCGGACAGCTTACTTCTTACCACTCACGTTGCAAAACTGCTTAACGAGAAGGGCTACCGCATCGTCAACATCGACGCCACGGTGCTTGCCGAAAGACCAAAGCTCGCGCCCCATATTGAAAAAATGCGAGAAAATCTCGCGGCGGCGCTTGGGCTTCCCAAAAACGACGTAAGCGTTAAGGCCACCACCGAGGAAGGCCTCGGCTTTACGGGTACAGGACTCGGCATCGCCGCCCACGCCCTCTGCTTGATCGAAGAAAAAAAGCCTACCTTACAAAAATTATAAAAAGCGAAAGACCGACGGATATCTTTCCCACACGTTTTGTTTTTTTTACGAACCGTCCGTCCGCCTTGCGCGATTCTTACTATCAGAATATGACAGAAGTCGCATTCTGACACCGAAAAAAACGTTACTTCGACAAAAATAAGCGGAAGCCCCTTCCGCAAGAAAGGATTTTTTATGATTTACATTGCCCCTTCCCTGCTTGCCGCCAATTTCGCCAATCTTACCGAGGACATCCATAAGATCGAGGAGGCAGGCGCCAACTATCTTCACCTCGACGTTATGGACGGCGTTTTCGTTCCCAACCTCAGCTTCGGCCCGGGCCTCATCGAGAACATTCGCCCCATCAGCAAGCTCTACTTTGACGTACACCTGATGATCGTAGAGCCCATTCGCTACATAGACAATTTCATCGCCGCAGGTGCCGACAGCATCACCATTCACTACGAGAGCTGCAAGAACTGCGCCGATGTTCTTCGCTATATGCGCGACAAGGACATCCGTACGGGTCTTGCCATCTCGCCCGATACTCCTTGGGACGTGGTAGTTCCGCTTCTTGACCTTGTGGACATGGTTCTCGTTATGACCGTTCACCCGGGCTTTGGCGGTCAGAGCATCATCTACGGCGCGCTTGACAAGGTGCGCGAGATCCGCAAGTACGCAACCGAGCACGGTTTTAACATCAACATTGAGGTGGACGGCGGTATCAATGAAAAGAACGTCGGCCTTGCGACCTCCGCAGGTGCCAACGTCATCGTGGCCGGCTCCGCAGTCTTTGGCGCCACCAAGCCCCGTCACGTCATCAATGCCATGCGCGAAATTGCCGAGCAAAATCCTTGCGCGTTTTAAAAATCCACCACAAAAAAAGGACAGAGAACCTAAAATCTCTGTCCTTTTTCTGTACAAATTGAAGTTTATCGGGAACATCATGTGGGGCTCTGCCCCACACCCCGCAAACTTTTGAAAAAGTTTGATCAAAACTTTTGCTGAATTGGTTTGCAGAAACTTCACGTCATTTTGAGCCGCGTACAGCACACGCGCAGAAAAGAAAGCCAGCTTTCTTTGTCTGCCGCGTGGCTCGCGGCATAAATGTTCTTCGCACAAGGTGCGAAGAACCAAAATGACTTGGAAAACTCTTACAATATTGCTTTTGCAGACTTTTTAGTAAAAAAATTCAGAAAAGTTTTTGGGGGTCGTAGGGGACTTTTTTCAAAAAGTCCCCTACACGTTCTCCCCCGATAAATCAAAATTTAAT
>JAZTWS010000065.1:0-3879 GCA_045636005.1 Eubacteriales bacterium
CCTCGACCGCGCCAACTTTTGAAAAAGTTGGATCAAAACTTTCCTCGCGGGTCTCTGCGCAACACACCGACAAATCAAAATTTAAAAGAGAGTATGCAATAAAACAAATTTTTATTGAAAAGAAAGAAAAATTATGATAAAATAGAAGGGAAATAAGAAAAAAGAGGAGCCGTTATGACGAAACTTATATTGATACGCCACGGGCAGAGCGTGGCAAATCTCGAAGGACGCTTTGCGGGCATCTACGACGCGCCGCTGACGGAGCTTGGAGAGGAGCAGGCGGCGCTTTCGGCCGCTTATGTGGCCGAGAACTATGAGGTCTCGCGCGTGTACGCGAGTGATCTGAAGCGCGCCTTTTTCACGGGCAAGGCGGTGGCCGACAAGTGCGGTGTGGAAATTGTACCCGACGAGCGCTTCCGCGAGATCTCGGCAGGCGCGTGGGAGGGACTTACATTTGCGGAGATCGTGGAAAACTACGCGGCAGATTTTGAGTTGTTTATGAAGGACGTGGGGAATGCGCGCGCCACCGACGGCGAAAGCGTGGTCGAGGTAGGCGTTCGCGTGATGGACGCGCTGCGCGATCTTGGGGAGCGGCACACGGGTGAGACGGTGGTGATCGCTACACACGCCACGCCCATTCGGACCGCGCAGACCTTGGTAACACGCGGCGACCTTGCCTGCATGAAGGACGTGCCGTGGGTATCCAACGCGTCGGTTTCGGTACTTTCGTATGAGCAGGGGAAGTTTGCCTTTGAGCTTATCAGCCACGACGCGCATCTGGCGGGGCTGATCACCAAATTGCCCGATTCGATCGAATGAGAAATGTTCAAAAAGGACAAAAAAAGTTTAAAAAAAGGCAAATTTTTCAAAAGGGTTGACACGGGGATTTTTTGCCTTTATAATGAGGAAAAGGACAAAAATTTGTTCTCAAAAGGAGAGGAGAAATTTCTATGACTAAGCTCAGAGAATGTTTGAAAGACCAATATGGCAACTATCTGTATCCGTTCTTTTGGCAGGTCGGTGCACCCGACGAGGCGCTGATCGAGGAGATCGAGGCGATCCACAATTGCGGCATCGGCGCGGTGTGTGTGGAAAACGCAGGTCATCCCGAGTATTTCGAGGACGGTTGGTGGCACACCATCGATCTCATTCTTGCCGAGTGTAAGAAGAGAGATATGAAGGTGTGGATCCTTGACGACCGACATTTCCCGTCGGGTTGGGGTGACGGTATTGTCATCAAGAAGTACCCCGAGAAGAAGATGTGGTGCATGACCGAGGTGCATATGGACGTTCCGGGTCCCTTGAAGGACGGCGCGGTTTGCTTTGACCGCAAGCAGTGGGGCGTTTCGGAGAATGACATCATTCTCGGCGTCATCGCGTGCAAGCGCGCACCCAGCGCGGACAGAAAAGAGCTTGTGACGGGCGAGGTCATCGACGTCAGCTACCGCATCCATGACGATATGGTGTATATGGATCTTCCCGAAGGAGCTTACCGTATCACCTTCCTTCTGAAGACAAGACGCGGTCTGCACGAGCGCCTGGCACAGTATCCCGACAAGCTTGACGCCTTCTGCGGTGACGTGGTGATCGAGGCGGTCTACGAGCCTTACTATGAAAAATACAAGCACGAGTTCGGAAAGACGCTGACCGGCTTCTTCTCGGACGAGCCCTGCTTCTGCAACGGTACCGACTCCCGTTACGCGAAGCACTTGGAGCCCATGCTTGGCAAGAAGTATTCTTACTTTCCCTATAGCGATGAGATGTTCGAGGAGCTTGACAAGCGTCTTGACGGCAGAGCCAAGGAGCTTTTGCCCATGCTTTGGTTTGACAGCACCGATCCCACGGCGGCGCACGTTCGTATCGTTTACATGGATCTTATCACCGAGCTTTACAGCAAGAACTTCTGTCAGAAGCTTGGTGACTGGTGCCGCGCGCACGGTGTGACCTATGCCGGTCACGTCATTGAGGACGACGACCTTCACACCAAGACCCGTTGGTCGGCAGGACATTTCTTCCGTTCGATGGACGGTCAGGACATCTCGGGCATTGACGTAGTGCTCAATCAGCTCATCCCCGGTATGAGCGCCTACGGAAACACGGGTTCGGCTTCGCACAACTTTATGAACAACGAGCTGTATCACTTCACGCTTCCCAAGCTTGCGGTCTCGCACGCGCACATTCAGGAGAGCAAGCAGGGTAGAGCGCTTTGCGAGATCTTCGGCGCGTTCGGTTGGAACGAGGGTCTGAAGATGATGAAGTGGATGGCCGACTTTATGTTGGTGCGCGGTATCAACTGGTTCGTTCCTCACGGCTTCCGCCCGCAGCAGAACGACCTTTCCTTCGCGCCTCACTTCTATCGTATGGGAAAGAATCCCGAGTACAAGGATTTTGGGATCATCACGCGCCATATGAATCGTGTCAGCCATTTGACCAACGGCGGTGTACATATCTCGTCTGCGGCTCTCCTTTACCACGCGCACGCCGAGTGGGCAAACGGTGAGGGCAACTACATGAACGAGAACACCGTGATCCGTTATCTCACCGAGCACATCATCGATTGCGATATCGTTGGTGAGGACTATCTCTACGACGCCAAGGTGGAGAACGGAATGCTCTGCCTTGCCAAGAAGAGAATTCCTTGTTTTATCATTCCTTGGGCTAAGACGCTCCCGCAGCGCCTCATCGACACCTTCATCCGCTTTGCCAAGGCAGGTCTTCCCGTATTTGCGCTTGAGGGCTATCCGCTTGTGACCGAAACGGGTGAGGAGTCGGGTCTTGCTGAGGCAGGTGTAGAGCTTGTGGCACTTGAGGATCTTGACGCGGTCATTCGCGCACGCGGCTTTGCCGAGATCACGCTTGAAGAGCCCAACAGACATCTTCGTTTCTCGCACTTCAAGCATGACGACGCCGACTACTTCCTTTTGAGCAACGAAAAGCACGACACCTCCATCACCGTAGAGATGAACTTCCGCGATTTCAAGTCGGGCGAGTGCATCAAGTATGATCCCACAAACAATACGGCCACCAAGATCGCCTTTGACGGCGCCATCAAGCTTACGCTCGATCCTTGCGCCATGACGGTTCTTGCCTTTGGCGAAAGCACCGAGGGACTTGAGGCCGAGAAGAGCTATGAGACTATCTGTGAGAAGCCCGTGGCACTTACTTGGAAGATCTCGACGGCACACCATGAGTCTTTGGATAAGGAAGAGGAGTTTTGCACTACGTCCGAGCTCTTTAACATCAACGGCGAGAAGGGCGATCCTCGCTTCGGCGGCTACGTTTACTACCGCTCGTCCTTCGACTATGACGGTAAGGGCGACCGCGTGCTGATCGATCTCGGCTACGTCGGTGAGACGGCACACCTGACGCTCAACGGCAAGGAGATCGGCGTCAAGTTGGCACCTCCCTACGTCTTTGATGCGACTGAGTACCTGAAGAACGGCAAGAACGACATCGAGGTTAAGGTCGTTACCAACCTTGGCTTTGCGATCCGCGACGGATTTTCTCGCTTCCAGGTCTTTGAGGCAACGGGTCTTATGGGACCTGTGAGCCTGAAGGAGCAGAGCTTGAAGAAATAACCGATAAAAAGGGACTGTTTCAAACAGTCCCTTTTTGCTTATAAATTGAAGTTTATCGGTGAGTTTCGCAAAAACAAGGGATTGGAGCAAATAGCCTCCCTCCGAGAGGGAGGGGGACCGCGTTAGCGGTGGAAGGAGCCTGCGCGACTTTATTGTGCTTGCAGACTATAGTTGCGCGGGCACCCTCAGTCGCCTACTCGGCGCCAGCTCCCTCCCGGAGGGAGCCTTTCATACTCAATTTCTTACCCAAGCGTAACTGTTCAAACACACCGATAAATCAAAATTTGAAGTTTTAATTGCC
>JAZTWS010000066.1:0-8699 GCA_045636005.1 Eubacteriales bacterium
ATGGACGTCTTTAAACGAACTGAGAGAAAAATATCTCTCCTTTTTTGAGAGCAAGGGACATCTCCGTCTCCCTTCGTTCCCGCTTGTCCCCATTAACGACAAATCTCTGCTTTTGATCAATTCGGGCATGGCACCCATGAAGAAGTATTTCACGGGCGAGGAGGAGCCGCCGCGCAACCGTGTGACGACCTGCCAGAAGTGCATCCGTACGCCTGACCTTGAGCGCGTGGGCCATACCGCGCGTCACGGAACCTATTTTGAGATGCTGGGTAACTTTTCCTTTGGTGATTACTTTAAGGACGAGGCAATTCCGTGGGCGTGGGAGTTTCTCACCGAGTGGCTGGAGATTCCCGCCGACAAGCTTTGGCCCTCGATCTATGAGAACGACGAGGAAGCCTTCGTGCTTTGGAAGGACAAGGTGGGTGTGGATCCCGCAAAGATCGTAAGACTCGGCAAGGCCGACAACTTCTGGGAGCACGGAAGCGGCCCCTGTGGCCCCTGCTCCGAGATCTATTTTGACCGCGGTCTCAAGTACGGTTGCGGCTCGCCCGACTGTAAGCCGGGCTGCGATTGCGATCGCTTTATGGAGATCTGGAACAACGTGTTCTCGCAGTTTAACAACGACGGAAACGGCAACTATACCGAGCTTGCGCAGAAGAATATCGACACGGGTATGGGTCTTGAGAGACTTGCCTGCGTTATGCAGGGCGTGGACAATCTTTTTGAGGTGGACACGGTACGAAAGATCCTTGACACCGTTTGCGCGATCGCGGGCAAGAAATACGGCGAGGACGCGAAGAACGACGTTTCGATCCGCGTAATTACCGACCATATTCGCAGCTCGACCTTTATGTTCTGCGACGGCGTTATCCCCTCCAACGAGGGACGCGGCTACGTTTTGCGCCGTATTCTGCGCCGTGCTTGCCGTCATGCCAAGCTTCTCGGCATCGACCGCGCCTTCCTTTGCGAGCTTTGCGAGGTTGTGATCGGTGAAAACATCAGCGCTTATCCCGAGCTTGCCGAGAAGAAGGATTATATCCTGAAGATCATTGCCAACGAGGAGAGCCGCTTTGACGCGACGATCGACTCGGGTCTTGCCATTCTTGCGGGCATCATGGACGCCGCGGCAGAGAAGGGTACCAAGGTCATTGACGGCGAGAGCGTTTTCAAGCTTTACGACACCTACGGCTTCCCGATCGACCTTACGCGTGAGATCGCGGACGAGAAGGGCTTCTCGGTGGACGAGGAGGCGTTTGCCGCACTCATGAAGGAGCAGAAGGAGCGCGCAAGAGCCGCACGCGGAAACGTGGGCGGTTGGGACGAGAGCTCCAAGTCGCTTCTTTCCGAGATCGAAAAGACCGAGTTTGTGGGCTATACCGCAACCGAGACCGAGGCCAAGGTCGTGGCCATCCTTGCCGACGATATGCTTGTGGACGAGGTCAACGAGGGTGAATTTACGTTGATTTTAGACAAGACCGTCTTCTACGGCGAGGGCGGCGGTCAGGTAGGTGACACGGGTTGCGTGGGTACCGATACCGTTTGCGCGTCGGTGCTTGACACCAAGAAGACCGACGGCGTATATCTCCATATCTGCCGTATGAACGAGGGTAGCATTAAGGTGGGCGACGTCATTTCGGCTGAGGTTGACGCCGAGCGTCGCGCGGCCATCATGCGCAACCACTCCTCGCTCCATTTGCTTCAGGCGGCACTGCGCGAGGTGCTTGGCAAGCACGTCGAGCAGGCTGGCTCTTACGTCGACGAAAAGGGCGGACGCTTTGACTTTACGCACTTCGCGGCTATGAATGCCGAGGAGATCGCTAAGGTCGAGGCCATCGTAAATGAAAATATTCTTCGCGGTACCGCGGTTGACACAGTGGAGACCGATATCGAGAGTGCGAAGAAGATGGGTGCTATGGCACTCTTTGGCGAAAAGTACGGCAAGATCGTACGCGTTGTTAAAATGGGTGACTTTTCGACCGAGTTCTGCGGCGGTACGCACGTTGAGAACACGGCCAAGGTTGGACTCTTTAAGATCGTTTCCGAGTCCTCGGTGGCGGCGGGCGTTCGCCGTATCGAGTGTACGACGGGACTTGGTGTGCTTGCGATCCTTGAGGAGCAGAGAAGAGCGATTGCCGAGGTGGCGGGCGAGCTGAAGACCCAGCCCTCCGACATTTCCAAGAGAGCCTTGCAGCTTCAGAGTGAGCTTCACGCGGCCAAGAAGGAGATCGAGGCACTGAATGCCAAGCTTGCGGGCTCCAAGCTTGCGGATCTCATGGGCGGTGCGATCGCCGTGGGCGGTGTAACGCTTGTGACGGCAGCCCTTACGGATATGCAGCTTGACGCGGCGCGCACGCTGGCCGATGAGATCAAGGCCAAGTATTCCGAGGCCGTGGCTGTGCTTGCCGTGGCACAGGGCGGAAAGCTCAACTTCCTTGCCTCTGCAGGTAAGGACGCAGTGGCGGCAGGCGCACACGCAGGTAAGCTTGTGGGCGCGGTGGCGGCCGTGACAGGCGGGAAGGGCGGCGGACGTCCCGGCAACGCCATGGCGGGGGGCGCACATGCCACGAAGATTGCCGAGGCTTTGGCGGCGGCAAAGGATATTCTTGCAGGTATGCTGAAATAAAGAAAAAACGGGAGCCGTAGGCAGAGTCTTGCGGCTCCCGAAGCTTTTATTGTTTTTTTGCTTGTGTTGCATTTACAATGAAATGCGAAAAAGAGGTGAAAAATATACCATTTACATTGTATAAATTTTGTTGTATAATTACAATATACTCAAAAATATACCCAAAAACCAAAGGGAGGGCATTTTATGTTGCAAGTGAGAAAAAAGAAGGCTTTCAAGTTGCTTCTTGCTTTGATGCTTCTGGCTTTTGTCATGCTTGTCAGCGTGATCAGCGCTTCGGCAGACGATCTGGTATGGAATCTTCTGACCGATAAGGATGCAGGCTACAAGGTCCAGAAAAACGGTCATTTCGTGGAGACGGTGGATGAGGACGGAAACATTCTCGTGCATAATACCGACACGAATAAACAAGGTTCTTACTACATTTACGATGAGAACAATATTCTCGGTTCTTACCGTACCTTCTCTCTTGAGGGTGACTTTTATTTCGAAGCTTTTCCTTCGGGCATTCGTAAGGACGGAGATGTTGAGAGTACGCCGCGGGAAAAACCGCTGTCCTTCCTTTGTTGGTCGTATAAGACGATCGACGGAAAAACGCAGTATTTTAACGCGCTTCGCCTTGACGATGAGGGCTACCTTCATCTTCCCGACGGCTTTAATACCAAGAAATCCAACGTGCAGCTGGAAACGGGACGCTGGTACAACATTCGTATCGTTTTCACCCCCCAGAATGCCGCATGTGAGCTTTTTGTGGACGGTGAAAAGGAAGCCGATTTCCTGATCATTCGCTTTGATACCAATAAGTATGTTTCGAATTTCGTACGCTTTTTCGACGGCTTCTTCAGCTGGGGTGTTCGCTTGAAGAATATCCTTGTGAAGACCGACAGTGACTATATCGTAGGACTTCGCGAGGAAGAAACGGCCGATTATGTCGGTTATCAAACGGCCAAGCCCGTGGATGACACCTTTACGCTCCGTACGATCCTCGGCCTTAACCTCACCGATTATAATCGCGTCGGTTACGAGGTCATTCAGCTTTATAAGGACGACGACGGTCAGCTCTTTGCCGAGCCGCTTTCCTTAAAGTCCAAGGTGATCTACGAAACCATTCGCGACGCGGCGGGCAATACTTACAATATTAAGGAGCTTTACGGCTATAACTATGCGGCGGCACTGGAGATTCCGAATATCCCCGCTGAGCCTTATTTCGATTTTTTGGAAATCGTGGTTCGTCCGTACGTTCTCACGATGGACGGTATGCGTCTTTACGGCACCTCCACGATCCTTGTGCATACCGGTGATGTGGATGCCGAGGGCTATCCCTTGCTGACCGAAAAGAAGGACAGTGTGATTAAAATTTCTCCCACTGACGATACCTTCATTTATGCGGGCGCTGCGTTTGGCAGTACGAGCTTTGGCGACAATGCCATTCTGCAGTTTAAAAATCTCGACTCTAAAAATATTTCGCCCGAACGCGCAAGTTATTTTAAATTCACGCTTTCGCCCGAGCAGGCAAAAATAATCGAGTCTGCCGTTTCGGCCCGTCTTTGTGTAAACGTGCGAAACGACGTACCTTACGATCTTGTCGTTCACGGAACATCGACCGATTGGGACGAAGCTACTTTGACCTATAACAATCACGCGCAGGTGGCCAAGACCGAAGAGGAGATCTTGCGCGGTCCATCGCGCGGCGGACAGTATTTT
Organism: Eubacteriales bacterium; assembly: GCA_045636005.1. GTDB lineage: Bacteria > Bacillota > Clostridia > Oscillospirales > CAG-272 > RGIG8775. Next base: position 4,328 of record JAZTWS010000066.1, read on the forward strand.
TATGTAGACATTCTTACATATTTGCAGGAAGCAATGCTCAACGAGGATGGCTCGCTGACGGTTTCCTTCCGCTTTACGAACGCAGGTGCGGAGGATGCGCCTCTTGGTTATTTCTTCTCGAAGGAGGGCGATGAGGATACAAGACCCTTCCTTGAGATCGTGACTACTATCTACGAGCCGCAGTTGAATTTTGGCAAGATTTCCAACAACGGCTATGAGCCTTGGGGCTACGCCGAGATGCTTGTGGACGAGTGGTTTGACGTAACGGTTGACGAGGTTTTCAAGCGTGATGAAAACGGAAACCTTATCGACTATGAGGTGAAGGATAGTGCGTCTCTCGGTTATCAGGATACCGAGGCGAAGGGAGACTTTACGCTGGAGATGCCTTGGCTGAACGGCTTTGTATGGTCGAACACCGGTGGCGTAAAGACCGAATGGGAGACCAAGCGCTTTGCCCGTACGCTCTCCACGCTTGGCACGAGTGTGGCAAACGATTATCTTTCCTCCGAATATGCCACAACCAAGACCGAGTATGACGTGTACGGCGGTATTGCAAACGCAGGCTTTACGGGTCAAGCAACGGGATTCTTCCACACCGAGATCATCGGTGGTAGAACCTACATTATCGACCCGATCGGAAATCCGTATTTCGCAATCGGTATGGATGATGTCACGATGACCAACAAGGAATTCGCGCTTGAAAAATACGGCTCGGAGGAGGCCTTCTTTGAGGAGTCCACGAGACTTCTTCAGGAAATGGGCATCAACACCGCCCATGTAAGTGCCAAAAAGCAGGTTTTGGCGGTTGAGAACGGCCTTAACGTTGTGGTTGACCTTGGCGCGATTCCGCAGTATATGAAGACGGTCGGTGCCGGAGGCATCGGAGAGGGTGCTTATCCTAACAACAATACGATGAATTTCTTTGATCCCGACTTTATTAAGTGGGTGAATAAAAATCTTCCCGCGGCTATTCTTGAGGGTGGATACGCCGATAATCCGCGCGTTCTCGGCTACACCACCGACAACGAGATCCCGAGCGGTGACGATATGCTTTACCGTTATTTGACGACCGATCCCTCAGAGCCTTCTGCCGCCTTCTCATATGCGGTGGCGTGGACGTGGCTCGCAAGACGTATGGAGACCTTTGCTCCCTCGCTTACCGAATATATGAATTCGCCCGAGATGGAGCAGATGAACAGCGAGTTCCTTGCATTTGCTTTCTCTACTTATTATCGCGCGTGTCGCGAGGCAATCGAGTCGGTGGATCCCAACCATATGTATCTTGGCTCGCGTGCGAACCTCACCTGTGTTACCAACGAGATGTTTTTGCGTATGGCGGGTAACTATCTTGACGCCGTCACCTTGAATATTTACGGTGGCTTGCACTATCCGTGGGATACGATGGTCAACGTTTATCGCTATTCCGGTAAGCCCTTCCTGGTAAGTGAGTTCTTTGCCAAGGGTCTTGATGCCATCGACGATCACGGCTTTATGATGGCAAGCTCCACGGGTGCGGGATTTTTGGTCAAGACCCAGCAGGAAAGAGCGGATTTCTACGAGCATCATGCGCTCGCATGTCTTGAATCGAACGCTTGCGTGGGCTGGACTTGGTACCGCATGATCGACAACGATCAGCCGCTTTACCGCAGTGTAAATCTCGGCAAGGAAGTGGTTATGGCTTATGTGGATTTTGGCAATCAAAAGGGCCTTAGCTTCTTGGATAAGGAGAACAATCTTTATACCGCCGAGCAGGTCGGCGCGGTCGACTTGATGGACGAGGGCGACTTGATGATGTCCAATCTCAACGTCAACAAGGGCGTGATCAACCGAAATTATACCTCGACGGTTGCCGTTTACACCTACGACAAGAACGGCAAGATGATCGATATCCACAGCTATTGGGTAGAAACACCCGATAGCTACGAGCCCGCTGAGGGAACGATTTTGTTTGGTTTAGACGGTAGCGGTATTTTCACCGTTGGACGAAAGAACAACGCCGACGGCAGCTATACCGAAACCGTGCTTACTACCTATGACGGCGTATATGTGGCACTCGCTTCTGCGATGCGCAAGGTGAGTGATAACCTCATCGGTCTTGTGAAATTCTTTGACGCACAATAATGCACCCCCCGTTTCCGCATTGGCGGAAACGGGGGGTCCTTATAAATTGAAGTTTATCGGGGACTTATGTGAGGCGCCGCCCCACACCCCGCAAACTTTTGAAAAAGTTTGATCAAAACTTTTCTTGCATTGGTCTGCTTAAACTTCACGTCATTTTGGGACGGAAAACCAACGTGTTGGTTTTCCGTCAGCGCAAAGCACACGGCCGTCTCATAAGACGGCCTCAAAATGACTCAGGCTTCGGCTCTCACGTTCGTTTTTGCGTATTCGTTCGTTCTACAGATCGGCAACCCCCATTTTGTCCGCGAGAAAAGTTTTTGGGGGTCGTAGGGGACTTTTTTCAAAAAGTCCTCTACACGTTCTCTCCCCGATAAATCAAAATTTGAATAAAAAGCCTCAATTTTTTGTCATGACGGGGCAGGCACAGTGCTTGACAGGAGGGATAGAAAATGGTAAAATGAAATGTATTTATTTTTCTTTTTAGGGGGGAAAAATGAAAAAACGGGGAACCATAGGAAAGCTGCTTTTGGCAACCTTGCTTTGCACATTGGTGGCGGTCGGGTTGGTGATGATGGCAGCGGCGGCCGATCTGGAGTGGAATCTTTTAACCGATGAAGAAGCGGGTTACCGATGCTTTGACGCGCACGAGCACTTTGAGCGTGAAGAGGAAGCGGACGGGACACCTTATATACATAATTTGAAGCTGGGAACGGGCGGTGCGTATTATATTTACGACGACGGAAATATTCTCGGCACCTACCGCACCTTCTCGCTGGAGGGGGATTTTTATTTCGAGTCTCTTCCGAGCGGTCTGCGCGAAGGAAAGTATACGCCCAAGGAAAGACCTCTCTCTTTTCTTTGTTGGGGCTATGAAAATATCGAAACGAAGCAGAATGTCCTCAATGCACTCCGTATCATTGACGACGGCACGCTTCTTTTGCCGGACGGAACGGGTACGAAGTATACCGACGTAAAGCTGGAAGCGAAGAAATGGTACAATGTCCGCATTCTCATGACGCCGCAAAACGGACTCAGCGAGCTCTATTTGAACGGTGAAAAGGTGGCGGATTTCAACATCGTTCGTTTTGACCCCAAAATTCATGTTTCCGCGTTTCTTCGTTATTTTGACCCGTATTTTGAGTGGGGCGTTAAGATGAAAAACTTGATCGTAAAGACCGACAGTGACTATATTATCGGTCTGCGCGAGGAGGAGGTCGCCGACTATATCGGCTATCAGACCACAAAGCCCGTGGACGACCGCTTCACGCTTCGTGCGGTGATCGGCTTGAATACTACCGACTACAATCGGGTGGGCTACGAGATCATCACGCTCGTTAAGGACGAGGAAGGCCCCGTGTTCTCCAAGGCCTTCTCGAACAGGGCAAAGGTTGTTTACGACACGATTACCGACGAAAAGGGCAACCGCTACGGCGTGAAGGAGCTGTACGGCTACAACTACGCGGCGGCGCTTACACTTGAAGATCTGCCCGCTGCGCCGGATTTCGGGTATGTTGAGATTGTGGTGCGTCCGTACGTTCTCGGTATGGACGGAATGCGTCTTTACGGAAACTCGGTCGTTCTGCATTACAGCGGCGGGACCGATGGCGAGGGCTATCCCGTTCTTTCGCGCCGCGACGAGCGTTTCTTGACGCTTATTCCCACCGATGATACCTTCATTTTTTCGGGAGGCTTTACCAATGATAATTTCGGTGACTACGAAAGAATGCAGTCGAAGAATGAGGACTTGAGTAATGTCGCCCCCGAGAGAGCGGCGTATTTTAAGTTCCATTTCACACCCGAGCAGGTGAAGATGATCGAAACGGCGGCTTCGGCAAAGCTTGCGATCTACGCGATCAAGCAGACCGAGGAATCGACGCCCATTGAGATGTTGGTGCAGGCCACTACAACCGACTGGACGGAGGACGCACTTACCTTTGGCAACCATACCGTGCTTGCCAAGACCGAGGAGGATGTCGGCGTCGTTTCTGCGACGCACCGCCAATATTTTTACGTTGACGTTTTGCAATATCTAAATGAGCAGATGCTCAACGAGGACGGCTCGCTCACCGTTTCCTTCCGCACGATGCCCGTCGGAAGCGAGAACGCGGTGCTTACCTATATCGAGTCCAAGGAATCAAGCGCGGACACCACGCCTTATATCGAAATCGTGTCCACGGTCTACGATAAAGAGCTTAACCTTCAGAAGATCTCCAACGTCGGCTACGAGCAAGTCGGGGGCCAAGCGGTCTTA
>JAZTWS010000067.1:0-1810 GCA_045636005.1 Eubacteriales bacterium
TGGGCGACGAAACGAACGACACCGACATTGAAATGAAGATCAAAACCAATGGCAATAACATGATTTTGGAATCGGAAGGCTCCACGATCACCTACGTTGACGGCGTTGTTTACGCAAATCTCGGCGAGGGCATCAAATACAAGTCCACCGTTACCGCTGAGGAATTTGCAGAGGAATACGGCAGTGTTTCGGATATTGAGTTTCCCGAGCTGACCGAGGAAAAGCTGAAGGAGATCGAGCTGGTTGAGGAAGGCGAGCTTCGTTCCTTTAGCGTAACCCTTGACGCGGCAACCATGAAGGAATACGTAACCAAGCTCCTTGGCGACGTGATGGGCGGCGGTGACGATATGCCCGAGTTTACCTTCTCCAACATTGATATGAAGGCAACCTTTGACAAGGACGACAACCTGACCAAGATGAACATGAAGTTCTCTTTGACCTACTCGATCATGGGTACTGACGTTGAAATGTCGATGGATATGACCTACGAATTCAACCCCATTACCACGGCTCCTGTGATCGTAGCACCCGCAGATGCTGCCGATTACAAGGAAGACAAATAAATAACAACCAAAATAAGCCCTGCCAAACAACGGCAGGGCTTTTCTTTGTTGTATGGTTCGATCCAAGACGGAAGGCAATTCAAATTTAAAAAAAGTGGCACACTTTGGCACACTTTGGCACAAATGGCACACTTTTGCGTGATATAATGGTGGCAAAAAAGAAAGGAGCGCCACCGAATGACGACGCAAAAAAACGGCTTTGTGCTGTACAACAATTATTTTAATCAGATCGCCCTGCTCTCGATGGAGGAGCGCGGAATTTTGATCACGGCAATCTTTGAGTACACAAGAAACGGTCATATCGAGACCGAAATGCCGCGAGAGGTCCTCATGGCGTTCTCCTTTATCAAGGACACGCTCGACCGTGACCTCGCCGCCTACCGCGCACGCTGTGAGCAGTTTGCCGAGAACGGAAAAAAAGGCGGCAGACCTCGCAAGTCTTTTTTACCGTCAAAAACCCATGGGTTTTCGGAAAAACCAAAAAAAGCCGATAATGATAAGGATAAGGAGAATGAGAATGAGAATGAAAAAGACAATGAGATTGAGATTGAGAAGGAGAGGGGTAAGGAGACGCGCATCGATCCGCAGAATGCGTCGCGCCCGCTCCGAGCAGGTGACGACGACCAAATAGGCTCCGCCCCCTCCCCCGCTCCGCGCCTCTCCGAGGAAGAACAAGAAATTTTAAAACAAAAAGGGCTTCCCGAGGAGTACGTGTCGGCAAGGCTGGAGCGCGCCGCCAAGCACGCACAAATCAGCCACCGTCCGATAGCCGACCTTCTCACAGAATGGTGGCAAGCCGACCGCACGCAAGCCCCGTGGAAGCAAACAGCCGCCACGCGCGCACAAAGAAGCCCTCCGATGCCTCTGTCTGCGTCGTCGTTCGACACCGACGATTTTCTTCAAGCCGCCCTCAATTACTCCTCGCGCATCATGGAGCACAGCCTCGCGGCAGAGACGGCGACGTTACGGATTTGAGGAAAATCAAGCATGGTGCGGTATTCCTTGACAAAACAATCTTTTTGGAGTTTTCAGGGTCTCGGTGGTGCCGCCTTCTCGCAGAGAAGGTGTAAAACTCTGCGGGAGTACTTGTGAAACAAAGCACGAGCCTTGTCCTGCTCAACGCACAATGCTCAAATCCATATCATGCTTGTAGGGACAGGCGTCCTCGACTGTCCTTTATGAGCGACAATAGCCATTCTATGCGGCTATTTTCCTTACAATGAAGTCGGAGGCCGCGGTCTTAGGAA
>JAZTWS010000068.1:0-3410 GCA_045636005.1 Eubacteriales bacterium
CAAATTTGCTTCGCAAACCCCAATTTGTTACGAATAAATCGCTTTGCAAAGAAACGCCGTTTTCTTGGGGCTCTGCCCCAACCCCCCCAAGTTTTTGAAAAAACTTGACCAAAACTTCCCCCGCTTGGTTTAAGCGTAGCCATACCGATAAACTTCAATTTTTTTGGATTTTCGCGAATTTGCTTGCTTTTTGCGCGTGTTTATGCTATAATCTTTTTGGTTATTCCGAAGAATAGCAGCGGAGCAGAGGTTCCTTTTTATATTCGATTCATGAACGGAAAAGGTGCTATAAGGCATTGTTATCTCGGAAGGGATGACAATGCTTTTTTGTCTGTGGAAAGGAGCGAACCATGAAAAATCGCCAAAAAATTTGGAAAATGGTTCTCGCGGCACTTTTTTTAGCACTTGCCTATGTGATGCCCTATTTGACGGGTCAGATTCCCGAGGTTGGCGCGATGCTTTGTCCGATGCACCTGCCCGTACTGCTTTGCGGCTTTGTTTGCGGGTGGCCGTGGGGGCTTGTTGTCGGCCTTGTGGCACCGCTCTTGCGCTCGATGTTGACGGGTGGCTTTCCGCCCATGTTTCCGACCGCCGTTTGCATGGCTCTTGAGCTTGCCGTCTACGGCACCGTTACGGGACTTATGCACAGACTTCTTCCGCGCAAGAAGCCCTTTATCTACTGTTCGTTGCTTACGGCTATGATCGTGGGACGCATCATTTGGGGTGCGGCCATGTTCATTTGCTTGGGCGTGAGCGGCGGAAGCTTTGGTTTTGCGGCCTTCCTTGCGGGCGCGATCACGAACGCACTGCCCGGTATTCTCGTGCAGCTCGTTTTGGTACCCGTGCTCGTTATGCTGCTCGACCGTCCGAATTTTTTAAAACCGAGAGGTTGAAATGAACAAAATGACACAGCGGGACGAGAAAACGCGCGCGCTTTTGCTTCGGCACGGTTTCGCGTATCCGATCCTGCAAACCGAAGATATTTTTAAATACCTGTTTCAAAGCGCATTCGGCTGCGAACATTTGGTGTCAAGTGACGGTGCGGCGCTCGATTCAATTGGGCGCGAATACGGGACGGTATCCACAAAGACCGCCCCTCGTCTTGACCGTCTCGACGGCGAATACAGTCGAGTCCATCTTTCTTGGCTGAACGGTGGGCTCTCCTCCGAAACATTGGCAAGGCTGTTTTGTCTATCGGCAAAAAAAGAACAAGGCGGCAAGGCTTTGCTGGAAGAAAAGCTTCGGGTGGCAAAAGAGCTTGTGGCCGATGGGCTTTTGCCTCCGTCGTGTACGGATTTTGAAACGGCTCTTGATGAGTGGCGTGCTATGGATTATCCTGCTTTACACCATTCCGACGCCTTTCGTGCGGCATACCGCCCTGCCTACCGTGTGATTGCCAATCGCTATGCGGATGTTTTGCCGCTCTTGGCCAAGATCGACGGGCTGCTTGCCCAAGGTGGCGCGGTCGTTGCGATCGAGGGCGGAAGCGCGAGTGGAAAAACCACATTGGCGGGGATCCTTGAGGAAGTGTATGACTGTAATATATTTCATATGGACGATTTCTTTCTGCGCCCCGCGCAGCGTACCCAACAGCGTTTGGACGAGGTTGGCGGCAACGTTGACCGAGAGCGTTTTTACGAGGAAGTATTGCAACCGCTGAAAAAGAGGGAAACGGTATGCTATCGGCCCTTTGACTGTCGGACGCAAGCCTTGGAGGCGCCGATAACCGTCGCACCCAAGCGGCTTACGGTGGTGGAGGGTGTGTATTCGATGCACCCTGCGTTTGACGTGTATTACGATCTTTCGGTCTTTTTGGACATGGATGCCGAGGTGCAAAGGGCGCGTATATTGAAACGCAATGCACCGCCGCTTGCCAAGCGTTTTTTCGAGGAGTGGATTCCTTTGGAAAATCGGTATTTTTCGCAGATGCAGATAAAATCCCGTTGCTCCGAAATCATTCGGGTTGTCGAGTGACGCAGAGCCGTATACTATAAGAAAGGTTATGAAAAATGGAATACCGTATTGAACATGATTCTATGGGCGAAATCAAGGTGCCTGCCGACTGTCTTTGGGGGGCGCAGACGCAGAGAAGCCACGAAAATTTTGAGATTGGCGTTGGTGTCGAAACGATGCCCGCCGAGATCATCCACGCCTTCGGCGTGCTGAAAAAGGCGGCCGCGATCACCAACCGTAAGCTTCGTCCCGAAAAAATGACCGACGAAAAGCTGGGGGCCCTTGTGGCGGCCTGTGACGAGCTCATGGCGGGAAAGCTCGGCGGCCATTTTCCGCTCGTGGTATGGCAGACCGGCTCGGGTACGCAGTCCAATATGAATGCGAACGAGGTGATTGCCAACCGCGGCAATCAGATTCTCGGTAAGGCGTTGCTTCACCCCAACGACGACGCGAACATGAGCCAGTCCTCGAATGACACCTTCCCCACAGCCATGCACATTGCGGCTGTACTCATCCTTGAGGACAAGCTGATTCCCGCGGTAAAGGAGCTGATCGCAACCTTCAAGCGATTGGAGGAGGAGAACGAGGGCATCGTGAAGAGCGGAAGAACGCATCTTCAGGATGCGACACCCATCACCTTCAGCCAGGAGATCAGCGGTTGGCGGTCGAGTCTGGAAAAGGACGTAGAACTGATCGAGCGCGCGGTGGAGCCGCTTCGTGAGCTGGCGCTCGGCGGCACGGCTGTTGGAACCGGTCTCAACGCTCCCCGTGGCTTTGACGTGGGCGTTGCCGAGGAGATCTCGAAGATCACGGGTAAGAAATTTATCACGGCCTCCAACAAATTCCACGCGCTCACCTCCAAGGACGAGCTTGTGTTTGCGCACGGCGCCATCAAGGCGCTTGCTTGCGACATGATGAAGATCGCGAACGATGTCCGTTGGCTCGCTTCAGGTCCCCGTGACGGTCTTGGCGAGATATTCATTCCCGAAAACGAGCCCGGCTCCTCCATCATGCCCGGCAAGGTCAACCCCACGCAGTGCGAGGCGGTTACCATGGTGGCCGTGCAGGTGATGGGTAACGACGTGGCGGTAAGCATGGCGGCGTCGCAGGGTAATTTTGAGCTGAACGTATTTATGCCTGTTTGCATTTACAATTTCCTGCAGTCTGCAAGACTTCTCGCGGAGGCGATCGCTTCTTTCAACAAGAACTGCGCGGTGGGAATTCGGGCAAACAAGGAAAAAATGCACCACAATCTTCACAATTCGCTCATGCTTGTCACCGCGCTCAATCCGTATATTGGCTATGAAAATGCGGCAAAGACGGCAAAGAAGGCGTTTGAGGAGAATATTTCCCTCAAGGAAGCTTGCGTTGCGCTTGGCTTCTTGACGGCGGAAAAATTCGACGAGATCTTCCATCCCGAGCAGATGGTATAAGGTTTCGGGCATAAAAAAAGCATT
>JAZTWS010000069.1:0-3689 GCA_045636005.1 Eubacteriales bacterium
GCCTCCGACTTTGTTTTTGCCGCCGCACCTTTACGGTGCGGCGGTATTTTTGCGCCAAAATACAATATCGGATTCAAATTAAGTGTAAAAAATGCAATAAAGAAACTCTTGCACTTTTATGTTTATTATGGTAAAATAATAAGTAAGATAATAAATGTAAATGTGTTCTAACACTAAATGAAAGGAGACAACTATGAAATTTGTTAAAATTCTTTCTCTTGTTTTGGCGCTTTTGATGCTTCTTTCGGCCTTTGCCGCTTGCGGTGACAAGCCTGAGGAGAGTACAAAGCCGTCAAAGGAAAGTACGCCTGCAGACGAAAACGACCGTCTGAACGAGAAGGATACCGTTCCCGCTGACCTTAAATATAACGGTGAAACCATTACCTTCTTGGTGCGCGAGGGCCCGATTTCTGCGTACGAGTTGTCTTGTGAGGAGCTTCTCAACGATCCGCTTTACGATGCCATCCACTACCGTAATATTGACGTGGAGAACCGTTTGGGTGTGAAGGTCCGTTCGGTCGTACAGCCCGGCTCCTACGAGCAGAGAAACGAGTGGAGCAATACGCTTTCGGTTTCGGTGCTTACCAATACCGGTGACTTTGACGGTGCGTGCTTCTATCTTTCTTACGGCGTAGCACTCGCTAAAGACGGTATCTACTACAACCTTCTCTCGCTTACCGAGGATGAGGCGGGATATCTCAATTTCGATAAGCCTTGGTGGAACAACTCGATGGTAGACGAGCTGAGCGTTTACGGCGCACTCTTCTTTGCAGGTGGCTCGCTTACGATCTCCGAGGTGGCAAGCGGTGTTTGTGTATTCTTCAACCGTGACCTCTTTAATCAGAAATATCCCGACGATAAAGATGCGGCACTCTATCAGCTCGTAAGAGACGGTAAGTGGACGGCCGATCAGATGACTTATTACGTTTCGAACTGTTGGGATGACCTTAACTCCAATGGTGTTGCCGACGATGGCGACGTGATCGGTATTCATAGTCTTGGTGATGCTGCGGGTATTATGGATCCGTGGATTTTGGCCATGGGACTTGATTTTACCAAGCCCGACGCTTACGGCGAGCATGAGATCGTTCTTTTCAACAGCCACACCGTCCCGGCTTATGAGAAGGTGCGAGGCATCTTTAATAACGAGGGTGGAGTTATCACCGGAAACGGCGTTGTGCTTGAGACGACGGCGATGCCGAACGGGAATGTTCTTTTTATAACGCAAGAATTCGCTTACGGTTCTCATATGAAGGCATCCACGGTAAACTACGGCGTGCTTCCCGTTCCGAAATATGACGAAGAGCAGGAAGATTATCGCACTGGCTTCTCCAACTCTGCCGGAACGCTTGCGATTTGCTCGAATCTGGATTCCGAGAGAGCCGCTATGGTAAGTGCGGCACTTGAGCTTCTTTCGGCCGAGAGCTACAAACAGGTGCTTCCCGTATACTACGAGACGGTACTGAAGGGCCATTATTCCAGAGAGGCGGCCGACGCCGAGATGTACGACCGTATCCTCGATACCTTCGTATTCTCCTTTGGCTTCGCGTGGTCGTCGAGCAGCTTGGGCTCGATCAGCGCAATTTTCCGCCGTCTGCAGTCGGATTACGACATTCAGCAGAAGATCGACAGTAACAAGGATGCTTGGAATCAAAATCTTATCGATCTTTTGATCGCACTTGACGAGGTTTCGTAACCTTATATTTATGCTTTGGGGCAGCGCCTGTACGACGCTGCCCCTTTGTTTTTCTTATGAAAAAAGAGCAAACGAGATATGTTTGCTCTTTTGTGATTTTTACAGCCAAAGCGTTGCCAACGAGAAGAAGATGAGAAGCGAAACGGCGTCCACGATGGTGGTGATAAACGGGCTTGCCATTACGGCGGGGTCGAAGCCCAGGCGCTTGGCCAGGATGGGAAGCGACGCGCCGATCAGATTGGCTACGGGAAGGATCAAAACGAGCGTCAAGCTAACGATGCCCGCAGTCAAAAGATTTTCGGGCGAGAAGTTGCAGCCAAAATCGATCAGTATGGTTTTGATAAAATTCACGACGCCAAGCGTAACGCCCGAAAGCAACGCCACGCGCAACTCCTTGTACCACACGCGGAAGATGTCGCGCAGTTGCACCTCGTCAAGTGCGAGGGCGCGAATGACCGTAACCGAGGTTTGACCGCCCGCGTTACCGCCCGAGTTCATCAGCATGGGCATAAAGGCGGTGAGAAGCACGTAGCTTCCGAGCAGGCTGTCGAAGTGCGTGATGATGCCGCCCGTAAAGGTGGCTAAAAGCATCAGCAAAAGCAGCCACGGAATTCGCTTTTTATAAATAGAAGAAATCGAGTCCTTCATGTAGGGCTTATCCGAAGGGGCAATACCTGCCATTTTCTCAATGTCCTCGGTTGCCTCTTCCTTTAAGACGTCCACGGCGTCATCGACCGTGATAATACCCACAAGTCGGCCCTCGTTATCCACAATGGGAAGGGCCAAAAGGTCGTAACGCGAAATGATCTCCGAGGCGACCTCTCGGTGCTCGAGTGTGGTTGCCGACAAAATGTCGGTCTCCATAATGTCTCCGATTCGCGTATCCTCGGTGGAAAAAAGAAGGTCACGAAGCGAAACGATACCGCGCAGCATAGAGTGGCCGTCGGTGATGTAGGCTACGTAGACGGTCTCCTTATCGATACCCGTACCGCGAATATACTCAATGGCCTGCCGTACGGTGAAGTTTTCACTGAGACTTAAAAACTCGGCGGTCATCACGCTACCGGCCGAGCCGTCGGGATAGCTTAAAAATTTGTTGATGAGCGCGCGCGTTTCGGGGGAAGCGCGGCGAAGAACGCGCTTGACGAGGGTCGCGGGAAGCTCCTGCAAAACGTCAACGGCGTCGTCTACGGCAAGCTCGTCAAGAATCTGACCGAGACGCGTGTCGGTGGTCGAGCGAACGATGGTTTCCTGTACGTCCGAGTCAAGCTCCGCAAAGGCGTCGGCCGCGACAGTCTTGGGAAGCACGCGGAATGCGGTGAGAAGCGTTTCGTCATCAAGGGAGGCCAAGAAGTCGGCGAGGTCGACGGGTGAAAGCTCTCCCGCAAGCTGCAAAAATAACCGGTGCTTTTTCTCCGCGAGAAGCGAATTTAACTCCTCGTATTTTTTTTCAAGCATTTCGTCCATAAGCCGAGTCCCCCCTTTCAAAATTTACCCCTCTATTATACACCTTAAGTATGGGATTTGTCAAGAAAAAATTGGGACGGATAAAAAATTCAAATTTTGGTTTGTAGGGGACTTCATGTGGGGCGCCGCCCCACACCCCGCAAGCCTTTGAAAAGGCTTGATCGAAACTTTTGCTGAATTGGTTTGCGGAAACTTCACGTCATTTTGAGCCGCGTATAGCACACGCGCAGAAAAGAGAGCGAGCTCTCTAAGTCTTGGGCGTGGCTCGCGGCATAAATGTTCTTCGCACAAGGTGCGAAGAACCAAAATGACTCGGAAAACTCTTACAATATTGCTTTTGCGGACTTTTTCGTAAAATTTTTCAGAAAAGTTTTTGAGGGTTCCAAGGGAACTTTTTTCAAAAAGTTCCCTACACATATTTTCACACAAACTTTGCGGCGAGGGTGAGGATCTCTTCTTGGGTCGCGGTGGCGGCGTCCACCTCGCCCGCGAGGCGTCCGCCGGACATAACGAGGATGCGGTCGCA
>JAZTWS010000070.1:0-6419 GCA_045636005.1 Eubacteriales bacterium
ACCGCTTGGCCTCCGACTTGATAAACTTTTCGATCTTCTTCAAAAGCTCGTCGGCGGCCGCATCGTCGGCACGAACCGTCAGCTTGATGGGAGAAAGAAGGTCAAGGCTGAAAATACCCATAATGGATTTTCCGTCTACTACATAGCGACCCGAGGAAAGATCCACGTCACCGTCAAAAGCGGCGATATCGCCAACAAATTCACGCACGTCGGCAATGGTCGAAAGACGAATATTTGCTGTTTTCATAAAAAATACCTCCGTTTTTCCATAATATACAAAATTATTATACCGATATTCTCACGCGTTGTCAATACGGTTTTTACTTTTTTTGTTGTTTACACCATATCTTCATCACAAGCTTATGCGGCAAAAGCTTTGTGAAAAAGACCTGCACGCGAATGCGGAAGCCGCAGATCGAGACGTCCCGTCCGCGCTTCATGTCCTTCATAGCTCTTGTAACCACCTGCTCGGGCGTATAAAAATGGTTGTAATAGGTGATGGTATCGTCGATCACGGCGCGGTCGAAGAACTCGGTCTTGACCCATCCCGGACACACGGCAAGCACGCGGATCCCACGCGCCTTCAGCTCCACGCCAAGTGCTCTCGAAAAGCTGAGTACGAAAGCCTTGGTCGCGCCGTACACACCAATGTACGGCACAGGCTGGAAGGAGGATAGCGAGTCGATCTGATAGATGCGGCTTCCCTTTTGCATAAAAGGTATCGTCAGATAGGTCATGGCGACGAGCGCCTTATCATTGAGATCGATCATATTCAACTGCTCGTCAAGCGAAAGATCGCAAAACGCGCCGAATTTTCCAAATCCGCTTCCGTTTACAAGCACGGCCACTTGGGGCTTTTCGCTCGCAAGAAGTGCCGCGTACTCGTCAAGGCACTCCTGCTTTGAGAGGTCAAGCGCCAAGCATCGGGTTTTGGTGCCAAGCACGGCGGCCAAGGACTCCAAACGCTCAAGGCGTCTTGCGATCACCCAGATCTCGTCAAAGCTCTCGTCAGCCTCGATCTGTCGCACGAATTCCCGTCCCATGCCCGACGACGCGCCCGTAATTACCGCAATCTTCATAGACACCTCTTTTAGATAATGATATGTACGGGAAGACCGCCCTCGTACTTGGGTTGGATCTCACCCATGATGAGAGGAAGCAGGTAACGGCAGCACTCGTCGGTCACGTGGTTGCCGCGCTCGTTAATATATTCATCGTAAACATGCTTGATCTGGTTGGCAATGTCCTGAACGTCAGCCATACCCACCTCGGATACATACGGCTCGGTCGAAACACGGTCGGTGGTCATCATGATGCGGCTGGCACCCTCGGTAGCCGCCTTAGCTGCGGCCTTACCTACGCGTACCGACTCCTCAATGTCAACCTTCGAGAGAAGGTGTGCCGCGCAACGCTGCGAAATATTCAACTCAACCGAGCGAACCTTACAACCAAGCTTCTCCTTGACCGTATTTTCGAGCATCTTGCCCGTTCCTGCCAGATACTTGTGTCCGAACACGTCGGCCACACCGCTCTGCTGACCCTCACCAACGTATCTGCCGTCGGCAAAGTGAATGCCCTCGGAAACCGCCACAACTACGTTGGGCTTCTCGGCGAGCTTCGCCTGTACGTCCTCCAAAAATTCCTCCATCGAGAAATTGCGCTCGGGAAGATACAGAAGATCGGGCTCCACACCGTTCACCACACGTCCGATGGCCGCCGATGCCGTAAGCCAGCCTGCGTCTCTACCCATGATCTCAACGATGGTCACGGCGGGCTTGGTGTAGACGGCGCAGTCGCGAATGATCTCTGCCATCGTAACCGCCACGTACTTTGCCGCCGAGCCGAAGCCGGGGGTATGATCGGTACCCATCAGGTCGTTGTCAATGGTCTTGGGTACGCCGACGAAGCGCATCTCGTAATCGTTCTTCTTGGAATATGCCGAGAGCTTCGCTACGGTATCCATCGAGTCGTTACCGCCGATATAGAAGAAATAACGAATGTCGTATTTGCGGAAAAGCTCAAAGACCTTTTCATAATAGTCCTCGTTGCCCTCAACGGCGGGCAGCTTTTTGCGGCAAGAGCCAAGTGCCGCTGCGGGCGTATGTTCGAGGAGCTCAATGTCCGACTCCTTCGCAAAACGCTCGTTGAGATTTACGAGTCTCTCCTCAAGAAAGCCCTCCATACCGTTACGCATACCGTACAGAGTATTGCCCTCACCGTACTTAAAAAATCCACGAATGACGCCGGCAAGCGTCGCGTTGATCGCGGCAGTGGGACCTCCCGACTGTCCGACAACGGCATTACCCTTCAAAAATTCCTTAGCCATAGCTTACTCTCCAAACTCCTTTGCAATAATTTTCATTTTTTCCCGTATGGGAAGATTATAGGGACATCTTGTCTCACACACGCCGCATCCGATACAGGCCGAAGCCTTCACGGGCAGCGTTGCATACCTCTCTCTTGCCCAATCCTCAAGCCCGTAACGCTCAAGATAGCCGGCAAACAGGAACGCACCTGAAATATTAATGCCGACCGCACAGGGCGCGCAATAGTTGCATCTGCGGCAGAAATTCGTACCAAGCTCACGGCGAACCTTTTCGATCTCGGCAAGTTCTTTTTCCGAAAGCGGCGCCTTATCGCTCACCGCCGCGCAGTTCATCTTGATCTCATCCACCGTCGCCATGCCCGGAATCACCACGCTCACCGCAGGATTCTGCGTGATGAAGCGAAGTGCCAGCGTTGCGTCCTCAAGCGCACCGCCCGCCAAGGGCTTCATACAAATAAAGCCGATGTTCCGCTTTTGACATTCGGCGATCAGCTCCTCGCCTTGCGTTTCCACAATGTTATAAGGGAACATGACGGTCTCCACGAAATCCAATGTCAGCGCACGGCGGAAGGTCTCGACCGAATGAGCGGTAAGTCCGATGTGTCGGATCTTTCCTGCGGCCTTGGCCTCCAAAAGTGCCTCAAGGAGTCCACCCGGCGCACACGCCGCGTCGATCTGCTTTTCGGGGATGTTATGTATCTGATATAAGTCGATATAGTCGGTCTTCAACTGACGAAGGCTCTCGTCGATCTCGGCGCGCATTGCCTCGGCCGTTCGCGCCATACTCTTGGTAGCCAAAACGAACTTATCACGTCGACCTTCCAGTGCCTTCCCGAGAAGCTCCTCGCTATTGGTATAAAGCCTTGCTGTGTCGATAAAATTGATGCCGTGTTCCAAAAGACTGTCGATGAGCGCCACGGCGCCCGCCTCGTCAACTCGCTGAATCGGAATGCCGCCAAATCCGATGGCAGAAATCTTGAGTCCCGTTTTTCCAAGTACGCGGTATTCGATATTCGCCGCCCCCTCTCGATTATTTCCGTTTTTCGCGCTCACGCGAAAGGTTGATCGCACCGTCCTGATAATACTCCAAATTTTCAAGACGCTTTCCCGTACCGATCGCCACACACTCCAAGGGCTTGTCCGCCACGCGCGCGGGAATACCCGTGATCTTGGAGATCAGCATATCGAAGCCGCGAAGCATACTGCCGCCGCCCGTCATCACGATGCCGTTGTCCATAATATCGCCCACAAGCTCGGGCGGTGTGCGGGCAATGACCGAGCAAATGGCGTCGATCACCGCCGTAATAGGCTCGGCAAGTGCTTCGAGCATCTCGCGAGAGGAGAGCCGCACCTTATCGGGAAGGCCCGTCTTTACGTTTCTGCCATTGTACTCGCCCACAAGCTCTTTTTTATGCTCGTAGACCGTACCGATCTGGCACTTGATCTGCTCGGCCGTCGTCTCGCCGATCAAAATGTTATATTTCGTACGCGTGTAACGCATGATCGCCTCGTCAAACTTGTCGCCCGCGATCTTGATGGACTCCGAAACCACCACCTCATCGAGCGAAATGACCGCAATATCGGTGGTGCCGCCACCAATATCCACGACCATTTTCCCGTTGGGCTCGGAGATGTTAAGTCCCGCGCCGATGGCCGCCGCCAAGGGCTCCTCCACCAAATAAAGCTGACGCGCACCCGCGCCCGTCGCCGCGTCGATCACGGCGCACTCCTCCACCTCGGTGGCTCCCGTCGGGATACAGACCATAACTCTCGGCTTTATCAGCGCACTTCCGCACGCGCGGCGAATGAGGTGATCCACCATCTGAAGCGTCACCTTGTATTTATCGATCACGCCCTCGCGAAGCGGACGCACCACCTCAAGATTTTCGGGCGTTCTTCCGATCATTTTCAGTGCCGCATGACCGAGCTTCACGATCTCGTCGGTATCCTTTTTCACCACAGCAACCGAAGGCTCGCGCAGCACGATACCGCGATCCTTGACATAGACAAGAATATTCGCCGTGCCAAGATCGATACCTACATCCTGACTCATGATGCCGTTTTTAATGCGTTCCGCAAATCCTCCTGCCATATGCCCCTCCTTTCGATTGCCTATACGGGATTTATATAGTTATTATACAATATTTATAGAAAAAATGCAATGGTATTTTGAAAAATTTAGGTTTTCTCGGTCTCGGCAAGGCAAAGACACACGATCCGCCCGTGAAATTCACTTCGCAAAAGGCGAATACAGGCCGCAAGACTTGCCCCGGTCGTCACCACGTCATCCACCAAAACGATGCAACGGTATCGACCGTTGAGTTGCTTCAGGTCATTTCGCGCAAGCACGAACGCGTTCTCTACGTTGGCAAGCCGAGCCGCTTTATCAAGCTTCTTCTGTTCACGCACAGCTCCGTGCCGTCTGCCGAGCAAGTGTGCGAGATCGCACCCGAGATGCTCGCAAACGCCACGCGCCAAAAGCTCGGATTGATCGAGGCCCACTTTTCTTTCGTTCTTACGGCCGCGCGGAAGATAAGTCACGAGAATGCTATTTTCCGACGTATAGGTTTCCGCGAGATAGTCCTTCAAAAGATGCGCAAGCTCGTCCGCAAAGTAAGCAAACACCCCTCGGCTATTGTGCCGCTTCATAAAAAGCACGCATCGTCTCGGCACCGAATCGCGCGTTTTGTCGTAGGAAACCGCCTTCAGCACCACCGAAGCACCCGCACTTTTCAGCGTGCGCGCCATGCACCGACAGTGTGAAAGTTCCTCTCCGCAACGCTTACAGGTCGCAAGCTTGGCAAGCTCCCACCGGCGCCGACACTTCTCGCAAAGTGCGCGTGGCTCGGTATCCAAAAGATGCTCCTGCAAAAGCTCTCCGCACGCGCAGCACTTTGGTGGGAAGAAAAGTGCGCGGAGAATATCCGTTACCCGTTTTTCAATGCCCATGCCTATCGTCTGCAAAATGCAAGCCAAGTCCCGTATAGCGAAGCGTTTGTCGGTCGTTTGCCACCATCGCGGCAACAATATCGGTCATGCCGACGACAATGACCATCTTTTGTGCTCGCGTCACGGCCGTATAGAGAAGATTGCGCGTCAAAAGCATGGGAGCCGCGCGGTAAGCGGGAATAATGACCACGGGATATTCACTTCCCTGACTCTTATGTACCGTGATGGCGTAAGCCAGCTCCAGATCCTCCAGCATCGAGAATGCATACGACACCAAGCGGTCGTCAAAGCGAATCTCCATCGTCTTGTCGGAAGCCTTGATCGAAAGGATCTCGCCCACGTCGCCGTTAAAGATGCCCATGCCCTTCTGTGCGCCGCGCGCCCATTCGACTTCGTAATTGTTGCGCACCTGCATCACCTTGTCGCCCACACGGAATACCCGTTCGCGAAAGGCGTGCTCGGCCTTATGCGCGGCTGCGGGGTTGAGCGTTGCCTGCAAAATGCGGTTGAGATTGTCTGTACCGCCCTCACCTCGATGCGAGGGGGTGATGATCTGAATGCGCCCCACGATATCCGCCCCATAGGCCTTTGGCAAACGGTTGCGGCAGAGATCGGCCACCGTTGCGGCAATTGCACTGTCGCTCTCGCGCGGCAGGAAGAAAAAGTCGTTATCGTTTACGTTCAAAAGCGGCATCTCGCCGCCGTGAATACGGTGTGCGTTGGTAATGATCAAGCTTTCTTGCGCCTGTCGGAAGACCTCGGTAAGCTTCACGGTCGAAAAACGGCCGCTTTCTATGATGTCGCGCAACACGTTGCCCGCACCAACCGAAGGAAGCTGATCGGCGTCACCGATCAAAATAAGATGCGCTCCCGGCTTTACTGCCTTCAAAAGCGCGCAGAAAAGGAAGGTGTCGGCCATTGACATCTCGTCAATGATCACCACGTTTTCGTCCAAAAAATTGTGCTCGTTGCGAAGAAAGACCGACTCGTTCTCGCGCTCATAGCTAAACTCCAGCAAGCGGTGAACCGTCTTGGCCTCGCTCTGCGTCGACTCGGAGAGTCGCTTAGCGGCTCGTCCCGTGGGAGAGGCCAGCGCGACCTTCAGTCCCATACTGTTGAAAATGCGCAGAAGGGCGCGCACAAC
>JAZTWS010000071.1:0-7008 GCA_045636005.1 Eubacteriales bacterium
TATATATGTAACCGAAACCACCAACACCGTTCTCAGCATATACAAGCTTTTATCGGTCAGCCATATGAAGCCGAGACTGTTAAAGTGGTTGGTGAAGTCGGATCGTAGCCATGTCGTTCTGTGAGCCAAGGAGTTGTCTGAGAAGCTCTTGTTCCTAAGACCGCTTGGCCTCCGACTTTATATATGTAACCGAAACCACCAACACCGTTCTCAGCATATACAAGCTTTTATCGGTCAGCCATATGAAGCCGAGACTGTTAAAGTGGTTGGTGGGCCCACTTGCGTGTATCGTTGGATCAACAGCACTTGCCTCACTTCTCTTGTCTTTCACAGGTTCTCCTGCCGTCACGACCCCACTTGGACTTTTTCTTCATATCCTTTTGACCGCGTCGCTCTATATTTTGCTTCTCACGGTATGCCGTGTGTTCGACAAGTCAGACTTGGAATGGATAAGCGGAATATTCAAGACGCACAAAACATAAAAAAATGCTATTTCCCGCGTTTTTGGGAAATAGCATTTTCTTTTAATAATAACGAACGGCGGCAATCACCTTGCCGAGAACGGTAAGGTCTTTAGTAACAATGGGCGCAAATTCGGGATTTTCAGGTTGGAGCCGAAAATGTCCATACTCCTTATAAAAGGTCTTGACCGTTGCTTCATCCTCCAATAGCACCACTACAATGTCCCCGTTTTCCGCGTAGTCACCGCGCGCCACAATGACGTAATCCCCGTCAAAAATTCCCGCACCGATCATGCTTTGGCCGCATACCTTAAGGGCAAAGAGCTCTTCTGCAGTATACTTCGTTTGATTTGGGGAAAAATCAAGATAGCCGTCAAAATTTTCTTCCGCAAGGATTGGGACACCTGCCGTAACCTTACCAAGAATCGGCACTCCCGTTTGCACCTTCAGCCAAGAGGAAGCCACCGTAATGGCACGGCTTTTTCCCTCGTCCATGGAGATATATCCAAGCTCCTCCAAGCGATGTAGATACAGATGTATGGTCGACGTGCTTTTATAGCCGAGTGCATTCATAATATCTCTCACACTTGGCGGATATCCGTTTTGGCGAAGCGAATCTCGAATAAAATCAAAGACGCGCTGCTCATGCTCTTTCAATTTTCTCATGAATAAAACCTCAAATTCTGTAGAATGACATATAAGGCAGATTTATTCTAACATATTTTTTGCATTTTGTAAAGATATTTTTTGCGTGCTTTTTAAATGTTAATAAAATGTAACCTTTCCAAAAAATGCTTGAAAAGCAACGAAAATTGTAGTATTATATAGAATGGATAACGTTTGATTTATCACAAGCAAACAGCACAATTTTACGAAGGAGAATTGATATGGCAAAAATCACATCGAACAAATTTGTCAATAGCTGGATCAAAGAAATGGCCGCTATGACACAGCCCGATAACATCGTGCTGATCGACGGTTCCGAGGAGCAGGCAGAGGCCCTCCGCGCCGAGGCTTGCTCTACCGGCGAAATGATCAAGCTCAATCAAGAGCTTCTTCCCGGCTGCTATCTTCACAGAACGGCTGTGAATGACGTAGCCCGCGTGGAAGGAAGAACCTTTATCTGCACGTCCAAGAAGGAGGATGCAGGTAACATCAACAACTGGATGGATCCCAAGGAGTGCTACGAAAAGCTCGGAAAGCTTTACAAGGGCTCTATGAAGGGACGTACCATGTATGTAATTCCCTACTCCATGAGTGTGGTTGGCTCTCCCTTTGCCAAATACGGCATTGAGCTTACCGACTCGATCTACGTCGTTCTCAACATGCTCATCATGACCCGCGTTGGTCTTGACGTTCTTGAGGCACTCGGCAACAGTGACGATTATATCAAGGGTCTTCACGCAAGAGCCGATATCGACGAGGAGAACCGTTATATCGTTCACTTCCCCGAGGACAACACCATTTGGTCGGTTAACTCCGGCTACGGTGGAAACGTTCTTCTCGGTAAGAAGTGCTTCGCACTCCGTATTGCTTCCTACCTTGGTCGCAAGGAGGGCTGGATGGCCGAGCATATGCTCATTCTCGGCGTAGAGTATCCGAACGGCGACGTGAAGTATATCAGCGCCGCATTCCCCTCCGCTTGCGGAAAGACCAACCTTGCAATGCTCATTCCGCCTGAGGTTTATCAGAAGAAGGGCTACAAGGTTTGGTGTGTTGGTGACGACATTGCTTGGCTTCGCGTGGGCGAAGACGGCAGACTTTGGGCCGTAAACCCCGAGAACGGCTTCTTCGGTGTTGCTCCCGGTACCAACAACAAGTCCAACCCCAACGCTCTTGCAACCTGCATGAAGGATACCATCTTTACGAACGTTTGCCATAACCTTGACAACAACACGGTTTGGTGGGAAGGTCTTGATAACGATCCGCCCGCAAACGCAAAGAACTGGCGCGGCGAGGATTGGGACTACAAGACCTACGACAAGAACGACAAGGTCAAGACCGCAGGCGCTCATCCCAACTCCCGTTTCACCGCAAAGGCGATCAACTGTCCCTGCATCTCCAAGGAGTTCAACAATCCCGCAGGCGTTCCGATCTCGGCTATCGTATTCGGCGGACGCCGTGCAAAGACTGCTCCGCTGGTTTACCAGTCTACCAGCTGGCAGAACGGTACCTTCGTTGGTTCGATCATGGCTTCCGAGACGACGGCTGCTGCCGCAGGTGCGGTTGGCGTAGTACGCCGCGATCCCATGGCTATGCGTCCCTTCGTAGGTTACGATATGGGTGACTACTGGGCACATTGGCTCAAGATGGGTACTTCGATTCCTCACGCTCCCAAGATCTTCCACGTTAACTGGTTCCGCACCGATGATGAGGGCAACTTCATCTGGCCCGGATTTGGTGACAATATGCGCGTTCTCGATTGGATCCTCGCTCGTTGCGAAGGCAAGGTTGAGGCTAACCTCACGCCCATCGGATACACGCCCAAGGCCGAGGACATCAACATTGAAGGACTTGATGACATCACGCTTGACACCATCAAGGATCTTCTCAGCGTTGACGTTGACTCTTGGCTTGAGGACGTTGCAAACATCAAGGAATTCTATGCTCAGGTTGGCGACAGAGTTCCCGAAACGCTTTACGACGAGCTTGCCGCACTTGAGGCAAGACTTAACGCCGCAAAGTAAAAAAGAAACAAAAATCGAGCCCCGCGTGACGCGGGGCTCTTTTTGTTGAAGTAGCATTATCTCCTAATATTTTTCGTGATTACTGTAAGTATGATAGCATAGCTTGTAAAAAAACGGCACAATCGCAGAAATACGATTGTGCCATTTCGTTTGCTTTGTTCGCAATATTTGAAATAGGAATTAGCTCAAGTAGATAACGATGGTGTCGCCCTTGGAGATATCGGTATAATCGTCCAGGTTTTCATCCATCGGCTCTGCCATCGAAGCATCCATGGGAGCTTTTGCAAGGCTCCAGATCCAAAGATGACCGGCCGTTGCCTCAAGATCTCCTACCTTGGCAAGCTTGCCGTTTTCATCAAGCGTGATTTCAATGTCATACTCGATGCTCATGAACTCCTGAAGAATAGCGAGAGGCGTTGCACTATCACCGGTGGTGTATTCGTAATCGTATCCCCTATTCTCGTCGCTTTCATATTTCACTTCGCCATCAACCGAATCCTTAACGATGATATTCACATTCAGCGATTCACGCGGCACATTGTTTTCGGCCTCGGTAGTTGTCTCGTCATCACCGGATCCGCCGCAAGCAACAAATACCATACCTACCATCAAAAGAGCAAGAACGATGCTTAAAATCTTTACAGCTTTCATTTTTTTCCTCCTAAAGAATGATCTTTATTTTATTATACTACACGTCTTGGCGTTTGTCAAGAAATTTATTACTTTTATATACCAAAGAAGGCAAAGAATGACAGAAAAAAACGATAGAACGCCCAAAGACATCCAGCAAACAAAAAGACTGCCGACAATCGATTTACGCGCATAAAATTAAGCATCGCAACCAAAAGACCGAAACACTCCATTGCCGCCAATACGAAGGAGACTAGGAAAAAACTTATACCGAAGAAAAAAGCATAATAAAGATATCCTGCAACGATTGCCAAAAGAAAATAAAACGCCCCTCGGTATTTCTGCACCTCGTAGACATAGCGTCGGTCCCACAAAACCATTCCCAAAGAGGCCCCGAGGCACGCATGGATCAAAAGATCCAAAAGCATATAGAGCCACCGCGGCAAAAGCGGGAGCGCCCCTCGCAAAAGATAAAAGATGCCTATAGGAGCGCCCACCACACACCAAAGCAACAGTTGTATAGCTGCAAGCGTTGATGCCAAAACGATCACTCCTACCGCGTTTATACGGTAAACTTCTCGTCTCCATATTTTGTTTTTTATTTTCATGCCCTCTCACCTCGAATTATTTATATGAGAGAGCCTACCTTTTCATTCCTCCTCGGAAAAATCCCGTTCAATAAGCCACCCCGAATTTCCGGAATGCTCCTTGCAATAGCGATTGTATTGCACACTTCCGCCCGAAAGTCCGCAATATTCCCCACGTCTTAAAATCGGATAAAAATACGGTCTGTTTTCTTCTGTGGATGGCAAAACGCCGGATGGTAACTCGCGGTAAATATACTGTGCATCCTTCACATAAATTTGCATGGGAAAGCTTCGTTTCACGCGAAGCAAACCGACCTTCTCCACCGATTCCGCGTTACAAAACGGACAGGCAATACCGCCGTATTCCACGTCGTAATCCACCGCCGTATGCACCTCGCATCTACACTTTGGCTCGGTTCCCTTCACAAAATATCCCGTTTCCATACGACACCCTCGCGGATCCAAATAACACGCGGGTGACATAAGGCACCCCGAATCCTTACAATAGGTCGCACGAATCACATCCTTATCCATTACAAAATGCCGTTCGCCTACCGTTGGCAAGAAATAACTTTTATGAAGCGAAGTCATTACGTCGTTCCAAATATGAAGATAGGTGTTACGCTGATCGTATTCAATGCTTTGCGGATATTCATAGCCATACCAAACACCGCATAAGCAATACGGGGTATAGGCGATAAACCATCGGTCTTTGCTATCCTGCGTTGTTCCCGTCTTGCCTGCCACTTCCACGATATTATCCAGCGTCACGGGGCTTGCCGTTCCCGATTTGATCACGTTTTCGAGCATCTTGGTCATCACGCAAGCGTTGGCCGAGCTGATGGCACGCTTGGGTATCGGCTCATTGGAAAGAAGCTCCCTTCCATTCGAATCGGTCACCTTCAAATACGAGCGCGCCTTGATATAATTTCCACCGTTTGAAAAAATCGTATAAGCGGATACCATTTCGCGAAGCGTTACCCCATAGTTCATTTGTCCAAGCGCTAGAGAGGCCGGCAACTTGTCGGTGAGAACGGCACCGTTCTCCAACGTTTTTTCTTCAATCAGACTTTCTATGCCAAGTGTATTCTTCAAAAAGGAAAAGGCACGATCCTCGCCAAGATCTGCAAGCACCTTGATGGCGACCGTATTCAGCGAATTTTTAAGGGCGTAATTGGCATTGACAAGGCCATTGTATACCAGATTTGCATTTTGCGGCCACGCCGAAAGCTTTTGCGTTCCTTTTTTATTTAGAAATTTCACAGGAACGTCATCGTAAACCGTGGCGTAAGTGATAAGCCCCCTCTCAAGTGCAGGCGCGTATACCGAAAGCGGCTTGATCGTAGATCCGCTTGGCCGCTTGGCCGTTGTCGCATAGCTTTGAATACGGTTGCCGCCTTTTTCTCCAACGGCTCCAACGACACCGAGAATATCTCCCGTGGTCGGCTCGATCACAATCATTCCGGATTGCGCGCGCTTGCCGTTTTGATACCCGAAGTGAGAGGGTTCACTATAATATCGCTCTATCAAATTTTGCACATAAGGGTTCATGGCGGTTATAATACGAAGCCCACCGTTATAAACCATATCCGAAGCCGTAGCACGCGAATAGCCATACGTTTTTACGAGATCTTCGATGACATCCTCAACCACCATGTCCACATACCAAGAATTGATCTCTTCCTGCCGCATCTCCTCGTCCACACACAAAACTGCAGGCTCCGCCAATGCGGCGGCATATTCCTCGGCCGTGATATATTCCTGCTCAAGCATCGCGCTTAATATCGTTTGCGCACGCTCCCAATTATGATCGGGATGACGAATGGGATCGTAATAGGTCGGACTGTTGGTGATAGCGGCAAGACAGACACACTCGGAAAGCGTAAGCTCCTCTATTTCCTTGGAAAAGTAAAGCTTCGCGCCCGCTCCCACGCCATAACACCCCTCGGACAGATTGATCAGATTGAGATATTTTTCAAGAATTTCTTCTTTACTCCATTGCTTTTCCACATCAAGCGCCCAAAGAATCTCCTGCAGCTTTCTTTCAACACTCACCTCATTCTTTCCCGTTGCATTTTTAATAAGCTGCTGCGTGATGGTGGACGCTCCAAAGCGCTCGTCAAAATCCAAAACGTAATTTGCCGTGGCTGCTGCCGTGCGATACCAATCCACCCCGCGATGCTCGTAAAATCGCTTGTCCTCAATCGCAATAAAAGCGTTAATAAGATGCGTGGGAATTTGGTCAAAGGAACGAAAGACATATTTCTTTTCGCCGTGAAGCGTCTCGGAAAATTCGGTGAGAGATGCCTCACTGTAAGAGCGTTCAAGACCTTCGTTATAGTAATAGAGTCGAGTCGTTGCATCGGTCATCGTGTTTTCCAAAAGCGAGAGATCCAACGTGGTTTCGTATTTTGTAAAAATATATAGCGCGCCGATTCCGACTGCGAGAAAAAGCATTGCCGTGGTAGCAAGCAAAAATTTTAAAAATCTGTGTTTCTTCGTCCTTTTCATAACATACTCCTTGCAAAAAGTCACAGGATTAGTATGTCTTTTTCTTGGCATTTCAAAAGAAAACAACCCGTCAAGTTATTGGCTTGACAGGTTGTTTTTTACATTTTAATGATAGATTACGTTTTCCTCTCC
>JAZTWS010000072.1:0-1942 GCA_045636005.1 Eubacteriales bacterium
GAGAAGATGACCGACGACGGATAAATACCGCGGCCGTCCTTGCCCTCGCTCTCACCGTAAAGCTGTTTCCACCACTCGCTGAACATCTGGCTGGAGGGCTCGTAGCCAACGAGGATCTCGGTGGTTCTTCCCTTGCGGTACAGAATGTTACGGATGGCGGCGTACTTATAGCAATCGTTCTTGCAGAGGCAGGGATCGCTATAGTCCTTTGCGGCATCCTCGGCACCCTTCATCAGCATATCGACGTCAATGCCTGCCACGGCAATGGGCAGAAGACCTACCGCCGTCAGCACCGAGAAGCGACCGCCGATATCGTCGGGAACGACGAAGGTCTGATAGCCCTTCTCGTCGGCAAATGCCTTGAGCGTACCGCGCGCCTTATCGGTGGTAACGAAAATTCGCTCCTTCGCGCCCGCCTCGCCGTACTTTTTCTCCAAAAGCTCACGGAACACACGGAAGGCCACGGCGGGCTCGGTGGTCGTACCCGACTTGGAGATGACGTTGATGCATACGTCTCTGCCCTCACAAATGGCGAGAAGCTCGTTTAAGCTATCGGCGCTGATGTTGCAGCCCGCAAAATAAACGTCGGGCGTATCCTTTTTGAGATTGTTGTAATAGTTCGAGCGAACAAACTCGATCACGGCTCTGGCACCGAGATACGAGCCGCCGATGCCGATCACCACGAGAACGTCACAGCTCTTGCGGATCTTTTCGGCACTCTTTTTGATCGCCTCAAACTCCTCCTTATCGTAATCGAAGGGGAGCGTGGTCCAGCCAAGGAAATCACTGCCCGCACCGCTCTTATTTTTCACAAGCTCGTGCGCCACGTTGACCATGGGCTGAATGTGCGCGTACTCCTCCTCGCGAACAAATCCATCCAAATAATTTACGTTCAGTTTTAATGCCATACTTCTATCCTTCTTTTAAAAAATTGATAATATATATTCTACATCATTTTGCTCATTTTTGCAAGTCTTTTTTCAATTTATTTCATAATTATTCCTGCAATTATACGAAGAAGCAGACCAAAATAACCGATCTTGTCGATCGACTCGGTGGTAACGATGTCCACGCGCCCAAGCTCCTTGCCGTCAAGCGTATATACCACCTCCCCCACCGACGTTCCCTTCTTCACGGGAGCGGCGATATTTTCCTTCACGGTAAGGGTGCGTTCCACGCGGCTTTCCGCGCCTTTTTTGACAGCACACGCAAAGTCGGAAAAGGAAATCGCGCAGGTGTTCTCCACGCCGCCCAGCACCTTCAGCTCGGGAAGGCTCTCCCCCTTCGCCGCAAAGAGTGCGTAATTGGCAAAGCCGTAATCGAGAAGCTTGGTGGCAATGGCGTTGCGGCTATCGCGCGTCTCGGCACCCATCACCACGCAAATGAGGTGCATACCGTCACGCTTGGCCGTCGCGCTCACACAGAATTTGGCCTTGGCCGTAGATCCCGTCTTAAGCCCCGTGGCGTCCTTATAAAAGCGCACGAGGCGGTTGGTGTTGGTAAGCCCGAACGCGCCGTCGCGCACCGTGTCCATCCAGATCGAGCTATACTCCAAAATTTTTTCGTGCCCAATCAACTCGCGCGACATAATGGCAATATCGCGCGCCGAAAGCACGTGATTTTTGGCCGTATCGTCAAGTCCGTTGGTATTCTCAAAATGGGAATCGTCCATGCCAAGCTCCTTCGCGCGCGCGTTCATGCGCTCCACAAAGGCCTCCTCACTTCCCGCCACGTATTCGGCCAGTGCCACCGCCGCGTCGTTGGCCGAGGCGATCACCACGCATTTGAGGAGATCCTCCACGCTCATCTCCTCGCCTTCCTTTAAGTAGACCTGCGATCCGCCCATCGAGGCGGGGTTTGCGCTTGCGCTCACAAGGTCAGTCAACTTGATCTTGCCCTCGTCGATGGCCTCCATGACAAGCAGAAGCGTCATGATCTTGGT
>JAZTWS010000073.1:0-2490 GCA_045636005.1 Eubacteriales bacterium
TCTTACGGTTCCTATATCGGTTTTTCCAAAAAAGTTCATAGTGTTCCTTCCGTGTTGTGTTCCTCAGCGCGTCGAAGCTGACCGCAGGAGGCGTTGATGTCGGCACCGAGCTTGCGGCGCACCGTGGCCCGTATGCCGTGCTTCTCAAGGATCTCCGCAAAGCGTGCCACCGCCTTTTTGTCCGAGTGCGCAAAGTCGCGCTCCTTGACCTCGTTGACGGGGATCAGGTTGACATGGATGGGCATGGTGGTGCTTCGCGAACGAAGCTTGCTATTGAGCAGGTCCGAAAGCTTTTTGGCCGTCTCGGGCGTGTCGTTTTTGCCGGCGATCAGGGTGTATTCAAAGGAGAGGCGGCGTCCTGTGGTAGTAAAATAGTCACGGCAGGCGTCCAGCAGCTCCCCGATGGGATAGCGTTTGTTGATGGGCATGATCTCGCTTCGCGTCTCGTCGTCGGCCGCGTGCAAGGAGATCGAGAGGGTGATGGGGAGATTTTCCTTGGCCAGAGAGTAAATTTTATCCACAAGGCCGCAGGTCGAGAGCGAAATGTGGCGGTAGCCGATGTTCACGCCGTTTTTCTCGCCAACCAAATGCAGAAAGCGGATGACGTTGTCGTAATTGTCAAGCGGCTCACCGATTCCCATCATCACGATGCCGTCGATGCGCTCACCAAGGTCTTTGGATGCGACGATGATCTGCCCTAAAAGCTCGGAGGGCGCAAGGTCACGCACCTTGCCGTCGATGGTGGAGGCGCAGAAGCGACATCCCATGCGGCAACCGACCTGTGTGGAGATGCAGATGGTGGTGCCGTGCTCATAGCGCATGACGACCGATTCCACGCAGTTGCCGTCCGAGAGGCGAAAGAGATATTTTACCGTGCCGTCAAGCGCCGAGACAAGCTTTTTGGCGATCGTGGGAAAGTGGCAAAAGGCTTTTTCGGCAATCTTCTTTTTGGTGGCCGCCGAAAAATTGGTGATCTCGTCGGGTGTGAGTCCCTTGTGCATTTGCGTGAATAGCTGCGAAGCGCGGTATTTCGGCTCGCCGATCGAAAGGAAGAAGTCTACAAGCTCGGCTTCGTTTTGGCTTAAAAGATCGATCTTATTTTCGGTCATCGAAGGATTCCTTTCGTGTGAATTTGGCAATGAAAAAGCCGTCGGTGCCGTGGTCACACGGCAGAAGCGTGATCTGCCCTGCAGGCACGTCAAGATTTCCGACTTGGAAGGGCGTGAGCGAAAAATCGGAATGCTCCGCCAAAAAGCGATTTACGTTGTCCTCATTTTCCTCGCGAAAAATGGTGCAGGTGGAATAAAGGAGCGTGCCGCCCGGCTTTAAGTAGCGGCAGGCGTTATTCAAAATATCGTATTGGATCTTGGGGAGCGTTTCGCACGAGGAAAGCTCCTTGTAGCGAATTTCGGGCTTTTTGGCTACGACGCCAAAGCCCGAGCAGGGAACGTCGCAAATGACGCGGTCGGCACTCTCGGCAAGCGCTTCGTCAAAATCTCTGCCGTCACGCGCTTCGGTTTTTAAAATCGTGATGCCGAGGCGCTCGGCACTTTTCCTAACGAGCGAGAGCTTGTTTTCGTGTAGATCAAAGGAAATAAGCTTTCCTTCGTTTTCCATATCGAGCGCCGCGCCGAAGCTTTTGGAGCCAGGGCAGGCGCAGATGTCGTAAACGGTGTCGCCTTTCTTCGCGCCGAGCGCCGCCGATGCGATCTGCGAGGCCTCGTCCTGCACGAAGAAAAGGCCGTCTTCAAGACCGATGTCAAAAAGGCTTGTCCCTTCTATACGAATGCCGTTTGGCGAATATTTTGTGGGCGAAGCTTCCGGACCTTGTTCGGTGAGCGATGCGAGAAGCGCGTCACGCGAGGTTTTCAGCGTGTTGGCCCGAAGCGTAAGCGGGGGCGTTTTCTCAAAGGCGGCGAGTATGGCCTCGGCCTTTTCCTCGCCAAAGTCCCCCAAAAGCTTTTCGCAAAATTCTTCGGGGTAGGAGTAAAGCACCGAGAGGAAGCGAGGAACGCCGTCCTCTTTCCTTGGAAGCGTCAGTGTGTCCTTTTGCCGTGTGTAACTTCTCAAAACGGCGTT
Organism: Eubacteriales bacterium; assembly: GCA_045636005.1. Lineage (GTDB taxonomy): Bacteria > Bacillota > Clostridia > Oscillospirales > CAG-272 > RGIG8775. Next base: position 2,080 of record JAZTWS010000073.1, read on the forward strand.
GACGAAGCCGCGCGTGCGGCGGGGGGCAAGCTCTACGGTTTCGCTTACGGCCGCGTGGTCGGGCACGCGGTCAAGAAAGCGAAGCTGATAAAGCCCCATCCGCAACAGATTGCGTGTGGATGGCTCTATTTTTTCGGGCGGTAGAGAGGAAAGCGCGTCGATCAGATAGTCAAGCGTGATCTTTTTTTCGATCACCCCGTAAACCAAAACGCAAAAGAGGGAGCGGTCTTTCCCCGTAAGGTTTTCCCGCTTTATGACCGTATCCACGGCAATATTCGAATAGCTCTTGTCTCGCGTAACGCGGTCAAGCGTCGCAAGCGCCAACTCTCTTACGTTCATAGTTCTTCCTACAAATTACAATTTATTTCAAAATATCGCCCACGGCGATCTTGCGGCCGCGGATGAAGTCGG
>JAZTWS010000074.1:0-4512 GCA_045636005.1 Eubacteriales bacterium
GGCTGAATCCGAGGATTCAGCCGTTTTTTGTTTGGTTTTAGTTGTTGTCCTCGAGGTAGATAACGACCTTGCGGTTGTTTTCCGAGCCGATGGAGTTGGTAGCCACGCCCTTGATGTTCTGCACCTCGGAGTGAATGATTCTTCTCTCGTAGGGGTTCATGGGCTCAAGCATGATGCTCTTCTTGTACTTCACGACCTTATCGGCCATTCTTCTGGCGAGTGCGCGGAGGGTCTCCTCGCGCTTGGCGCGGTAGTTCTCGATGTCAATGGTGATCTTGGTGAACTCGCGCTTCTCGCCCTCTTCCTTGCGATTGGCGGCAAGGTTGGCGAGGTACTGAAGCGAGTCGAGCGTTTCGCCGTGGTGTCCGATGAGAATGCCGACGTTCTTGCCCTCAACGGTGAGGAGGGTTTCGCCGTCGTCGCGAGCTGTGGCCGTAACTACGGCCGCGATCTCCATGTCCTCCAGAAGCTTCTCAAGGAACTCAATGGCGATGTCGGTGCCGTTCTTGCCGTAGGAGGCGTTGATAACGGCGGGGGTTGCGCCGATGCCGAGGAAGCCCTTCTTTGCTTCCTCCACAACGGTATATTTGATGGCGTCAGCGCTCGGCGCGCCAAGCTCCTCTACGGCCTTGGCGATCGCAAGCTCAACGCTTTTTGCTGTTACTGTGATTTCTTTTTTCATGGTTTATTCTCCGTTTTATCAGTCGTTATTTATCAGTCGTTCTTTTGGGGCTTGTCGGAGTCGTCCTTCATGGGCGCTCTCTCGATGGGGGTTTCCTCTGCGGGTGCGGACTCCACGGCCTTCGTCTCCTTTTTGGGAGCGGGCGGCGTGGGCTCGTCATCGTCGTCGATGTGATGGAGCGAACGAGGCTTCTGGCCGTTGCCGGACGATGCCGTTCGTGCGGGCGCATGGTTCTTCTTGCCCTTCAGCTCCTTTTCGGCCGCCTTGATATCCTCTTCGGTACACTGCGGCAGAGGCATGGTACGGCTGAGAATAAACTGCTTGAGGGTACCGAGAAGGCTCTTGAAGATCCAATAAACGCTGATGGTGGCGGGTACGATAAAGGAGATATACACGCTCATCAGAGGCATGGAGATATCCATGATGTTGTTGGAGCATCCCATCTGCGCGTCATTTGCGGTGGTTGCCTGGTAGGTGAGCTTTCTCGTGAGCTTCATGCTGGCGAAGTAAACGGCGAAGGTGATGACGGGAATGAGCCACAACCACCAATTTGCCGTATCCTTAAAGCTGGGCGTCAGACCGAAGTTGAGGCTGCCCATCGAGAAGCTGGGGATCTTGTCTCCAATTTCCACGAGCCAATCGTAGCACTCGGCGCCGTTTTCGACAAAGAGGAAGTTTTTGAGTCCCTCAAAGGCTTCGATGCCATTCTCCTTGACATGCGAGAGGATCTCGATGGTACCTCTCTGCTGGGTGGAGGCTGCAAGTCCGAGACCGCCTGCTGCCTTGGCCGCCGAATAGTAGGAGGTCAGAGTGGCGGAGAATTGGGACGAGAGGCCAAGCGTGTAGCGAATGGGGTCAATTACGATGTTATACAGGATCAGAATGATGGGGAGCTGGAGCAGCATGGGAAGACAACCGCCCATGGGGTTGAAGTTCTCGCGCTGATAAAGCTCTTGGATCTCTGCTTGGATTTTCTGCTGGGTGGGTTGGTCGTTTCTGCCCGCGTACTTGCGGCGAATGGCCATTTCCTTGGGACGAAGCTTTGCCTGCTTAATGGAGTTCTTCTGCTGCTTGATGCTGAGCGGAATCAGAAGAAGCTCAAAGAGAATGGCAAAAATACAGATGCCGACGAGGTAGTTGCCAAAGCCAATGGTGTTGGTGACGGCAGCGAGTGCCACGCCGATCCAATACTGAAGATTGTCAAAGAAGCCGCGGTTGGTTTCTCTCGCAACGTCGGTCTTGAGAACGTCAATGACGCTCTCCATGTCGGTAACGGTCAGCTCGGTATAGTCGACCGAGGCAAGAGACTTGCCGTCCTTGTCGTATTTTTTCAGGACGTTTTTGGCGGCCTCGAGCGAGGGGTCAAGCTGGGGGAATTCACCGTCGGGGTTGTAGTCCGAGGCGGTCATGTCGTATCCGCGGTAGGCGGCGACGAAGGCAACGTAGGTCTCCGAGCGGCTCACAACGAATTCGGCAAGCGTTTTCAGCTCCTCTTTGGTGAGCGAGTTCATGTTCTCATCGAACGCGATGTCCGAAATGCTGACATTTGCAGAGGACGAGGTGGATCCCGCAGCACATCCGCAAAGAAGCGAGCCGATGGTGGCAAGCAAGAGCAGAGCAAGCACGAGACGCACGCTGATTGTTTTCAATGCTTTCAAATTTTTCATGTTTCCTTTTCCATTCGATTGTAATATGGATTGCATCGCCAAAAAAGTGCCACGCGATGCTATGGCGTTTTTGTCACTGTGTGTTTTTTTGTTTTTTGGGTTTCTTTTCGGGAACGGGGTCGTAGCCGCCTGCCGAGAAGGGATTGCACCTTAAAATTCGCCAAACCGTCAGGCCGAAGCCCACGAAGAAGCCGCGCTTTCGAAAGGCCTCAAGGGCGTATTGCGAGCAGGTCGGCGTGAACCGACAGCACGGGCGTTTTAAGGGCGAGATGAATTTTTGATAAAAGCGAATGAGTCCGATAAAAAGATATTTCATGGCGTTTCGTTTTCTTCGGGCAGGAGCATATGGAGCCGCTCAAAGCCGTAAAGAAGCTCGCGGCGGATGTCCTCGCTCTTTTTGTCGGCAATCGCCTCTCTTGCGCTGATCACGATGAGAAAGCCGGTTTTCAGCGTTCTCGTTTTCTGCAGGTCGAAAAGTCCTGCGCGAATGATGCGCTTGGCGCGGTTGCGCTCAACGGCACCGCCGATCTTTTTGGTGACCGAGAGACCGATGCGGTTGGTATAGATCCGCAATGGGTGAGAGAGCATTCGCTTTTTGGCGGCGTAGTCCTTCAGCACATGTATCGAGACCAGTCGGCCAACGAAGCGTTCGCCGCGTGCGAAGGTCTTGTTATACAGGTGATGTTCCTTGATCGCTACATTTTTCATAGGACAACTCTTCCGTTTTTTGTGTTTGCTTTGTTTTTGGTTTCTTGGTAGAAAAAAACCGCGATGCCTGATCCGAGAGGGAAGTCCTCTGCGCGATTTTGAGCATCGGCGGTTTTTATCGATAATTAATAGGTCAGTCTCTTTCTGCCTTTCGCGCGTCTTCTCTTAAGAACATTTCTGCCGTCTGCAGTCTTCATTCTCTTTCTGAAGCCATGCTCCTTTTTTCTCTGAAGCTTTTTGGGTTGGTAAGTTCTGAGCATTTTCTGCACCTCCTTATAAACTTATCGGAAGCGTGTTGCTTTGCAGCCGTTTTACGCTTTTACACAATGACGTCCTTTATTATACACGGAAACGCCCTGTTTTGTCAAGTCTTTTTTGAAATTTTTCCGAATTTTGTCGCGATTTTCTTTCAAAAATACACTTTTTAGGCGTTTTCTTCAAGGAAACGGCAGGCGGCGATGGCGGCGGAGGAGCCGTCGGCAATGGCGGTTGAGATCTGGCGCACCGTCTTTGAACGGCAGTCACCCGCAACGAAAAGGCCTTCGGTCACGGTCTTGCAGGTCTCGTCGGTGTCAAAGTAGCCGTACGGATTTAAGGGCGCAAGCGCCTCAAAGGGCGTGTTGCAGGGCGCAAGGCCAATGGCGATGAACATACCGTCAAGCGCAAGCTCTCGCTCCTCACCCGCGTCGTTTTTCAACACGATGGCCGAGAGCGAATCGCCGCCGATCAGCTCTTTTACGACCGTCCCCATGATAAATTCGACGTTTTGCTTGCCGCGAAGGATGTTGACGAGCTTGGTCTCACCCGTGAATTCGGGGAGGTTTTGCACGACGTAGACCTTCCGACAGCCCTCCGAGAGTAGAATGGCTTCCTGCAGTGCCGAGTTGCCGCCGCCGATGACGGCCACGGTCTGTCCCTTATAAAAGGCACCGTCGCACACGGCGCAGAAGGAGATGCCGTTGCCCACGAGGGCGGCCTCGCCGTCCAGTCCGAGCATACGGTGCTTGGCACCGAGCGACAAAATGACGCACTTGGCCTCGTAGGTCGCGTTTTCACCTGTCACCAAGAAGCCCTTTTCGGTCTTCTCGAGCGCCGTTACGGTGTCCATGTCGATCTCGGCACCCTGCGCCAAAACCTGCTCCACCATCTTGTCGGCAAGCTCGTTGCCGCTGATGCTGGTCACAGAAGGGTAATTTTCAATTTTGGGCGAATAGGTCATCTGTCCGCCAAAGGTGGACTTTTCCAAAACGAGAACGCTTCGCTCGGCGCGTCTCGCGTAAAGTGCGGCGGTGAGACCCGCAGGCCCTGCGCCTACTACGATAATGTCATACATAACGGAATCCTTTCTTGATGGAGGAATTCAAATTTTGATTTATCGGTGTGTTTGAATGGCTAAGCTTAAACGAACGGGATGGTACGAAAGGCTCCCTCCGGGAGGGAGCTGGCGCCGAGTAG
>JAZTWS010000075.1:0-6505 GCA_045636005.1 Eubacteriales bacterium
ATGATTCCCTCCATACGCGAAAGCTTATAGAAGGCGTCGATGGTTTCCTCGTCGTCAATCACGTCGTACTGTACGCGGCCGAGATCACGCAGGAATGCGTGCTCGGGCCCCGAGGACGGATAGTCAAGACCCGAAGACACCGAATAAACGGGTGCGGGCTCGCCGTTCTCGTCCTTCAACATGATGGAGTTGAAGCCATGCATGATGCCCTCCTCGCCGTACTTCAAGCTCGCCGCGTGGTCACCGAGCTTGGGGCCTCTGCCAAGAGGCTCAATGCCGTAAATATCCACGGGGTCGTTTAAGAAGCCCGAGAAGAAGCCTGCCGCGTTGGAGCCGCCGCCTACACAGGCAACGATCGCATCGGGAAGCTCACCCGTCATGCCGATAAACTGCTCTCTTGCCTCCTCGCCAACGACGTGCTGGAAGTCACGCACCATAAGCGGAAACGGATGCGGACCAAGAACGCTTCCGATACAGTAAATGCAATCCTTATACTCCTTGGTATATGCCGCGAAGGCCGCATCTACCGCCTCCTTCAGCGTCTGAAGTCCCTCGGTTACCTCGATAACATTCGCACCGAGGATCTTCATTCTTGCTACGTTGGGAGCCTGCTTCTTGATGTCGACTGCGCCCATATAAATGTCACATTCAAGACCGAAATAAGCCGCCGCCGTTGCCAAAGCCACGCCGTGCTGACCTGCGCCCGTCTCGGCAATGACCTTCTTCTTGCCCATGTACTTGGCCAAAAGTGCCTCGCCCATGCAGTGATTCAGCTTGTGCGCGCCGGTATGATTGAGATCCTCACGCTTGACGTAAAGCTGAACGTTTCCGATGCTGGTGGAAAGTCTCTCCAGATACGAGATGGGCGTGGGACGTCCCTGAAATTCGCGACGAATGCGACGGAGCTCTCCCACGAACTTACTCGACTTTGCAATCGTGAAGTAAGCCTCCGTGATCTCCTCCATGGCCTTTTTCAGCTCGTCCGAAATATACGCGCCGCCGTATCTGCCAAAATATCCGTTCTTATCGGGGTACTGCTTAAGATATGTGTCAAAATTGATTCCGCCAAATTCCATTTGAAAATCCTCCGTTTATTCTTTTAAGATTGAGTTTGTAGATCGCGTAAAATCAAGCTCGCCATCGTTTATAAAGATTCATTTTGGCCTCCGAAAATAAAAACCCGAGTATCAGAGATACTCGGGACGAAATACAGTTTCGCGGTGCCACCCGTTTTGAATGTGAAAACATTCCTCTTAACGCATACGCATGATATGCTCGCCAGGATAACGGGTGCGTCTCCCGTCGGTTACTACTCGCGTCTTCCGCTTTCGACCGCCCTCATAAGTCCATTCACCGACGCGCACGTATTGCCTTGCACCAAACGGCAACTCTCTGCGACCCTGCCCTGTCGGTTACTCCTCTTAATCACAGGTTTCGTATATGAAGGTATTATATCACACGTTTTTTTGTTTGTCAATAGTTTTTTTATTTTTATCCTAACGCCACGTCAAGAAGCATCATGATGCTAAAGCCGAGCGCAAAAAAGAGCGTTCCCGTATCGGCGTTGTTATCCGAAACCGCCTCGGCGATCAGCTCCTCGACCACGACGTAAAGCATGGCCCCTGCCGCGAAGCTCAAAAAATAGGCAAGCAAAGGAACGATAAGGGCTGAAAACAGAATGGTCAACAAGGCAAAGAGCGGCTCCACCACGCCCGAAAGCAAACCGTACCAAAACGCGCGTCCCTTCTTTACGCCTTCGGCGCGCAACGGCATGGAGAGGATCGCTCCCTCGGGAAAATTCTGTATGGCGATCCCCATCGAAAGCGCAAACGCACTCATGGCCGTGATCTCAAGGTTACCCGCAAGATAGCCCGCGTACGCCGCCCCAACCGCCATTCCCTCGGGAATATTGTGGAGCGTTACCGCAAGCACCATTTTGGTACGCTTGCCAAAAGGACTCGTGAGTCCCTCGGATTCCGAGTAGCTTCGGTTGAGATGCGGAATAAGATGATCCAGCGCCAAAAGAAAAAGGATACCGCACCAAAAACCAACCGTGGCAGGCACAAACGAAAAGGCCCCCATATGTGCCGACGCTTCGATGGCGGGGATCAAAAGGCTCCAGACCGAAGCCGCCACCATAACCCCCGCCGCAAAGCCGCTGAGTATACTTTGCGTTCGCCTGCCAAGCGTTTTTTTCATAAAAAATACACACGCGGCGCCAAGTGCCGTTCCCAAAAGCGGGAGCAGGACGCCGACAAAAACGTCAAAGGTCATTGTATCACTCCATAGAAATCGTTGTCTTTTTTTAGTATATTCGGTCGATTTCGATTTCGTGAAAACAGGGACGGAGCTTTTGCCCCATCCCTGTTCTGATCAATTGTTATACGATTTTATAAGCGCCTTGAATTCTTCCCACTCCTCTTTTTCAAAGGAAAGGATTAAATTGGACATCCACATACTGTTATCTATCGTTTCCACGCTGACGACCGATGCCTTAAGAGACTCTTCATCCGCATAAAAATAGGAATAATAATTATAAAGTCCGATGCGAAAACGAACGAGAATGTTTGCGGGATCGTACGAGAACTCACCCTTCTCGATCAGAAAGTCCAGCATTTGCTTCGCCATGTCGGGCGTAAGCGGATTTTTGGTCTTGATGGCGTTCACATAATATTCCTCGCCTGCGGTCTCGCCCGTAAGCTCGGTTGCCACGATCTCAAAATCCATATATTCCTCAATGACCGTTCCGCCGCTCGAAAGCTTTTCGCTCATACGCTTCAGAATCTGCATATCGTCGTCCACATATCCTGCCTCGGCCGCCGTTTCCAGATACATCTTCGACGTTTCGGGCATATATTCGTAAACAATAGGATAATTGGAGTGGAAGCTCTTCAAACGATAGGTTCCGCCCACGTAAATTTTTGCCACCGCGTCGTTTCGATAGCTGTTTTTCAGGTAAGCAAGTTTTTCCTCACGGCTGAGTGAATCGAATTCCATTTTAAAGCTTGCCCACAGCCGCTTAACATCGTCCTTATCGATGTCATAACCGTCCACGCTGATCGAATCGATTTCCTGACTTGTAGGAAGCTCGATATATGCCTCAAGGTAATTGGGAGACTCAAACATCAACGCCATCAAACGCTCGTATTCCGTTAAGGTAAATCCGATATATCTACCGAATTTTCTTCCGTTCTCAAGACGGAACTGAATGGTGACCTTGGCGGAGATCTCGGCAATCGTTTTGCCGTTTTCATCGCGGATCTTCCATCCTGCATTTCCGTATTTTCGGATCTGCTCTATGTCTCGCTTGAGCGCCGTAAGAACAATTTCCTTTGCTTCGGTTGTCTCAACAAGCGTTTCGTTTGTGCGAAGCTCTTGGTAGGTCGGGCTATAGCTGATCGAAACCCGCTCGCCGATCGCCTCAATCTCGTCGATATCGGGGATCTGATTCAAGACCGCGTTTCTGGCCATATAGACCGCACCCGTAAAGGCACCCGCAAGAACGATCGGAATGAAGATCATGGGGAGCGCCTTGACCAAGGATTTGATCTTCTTCGTCGTCATCAGCTCAAAGATACAGTAGACCAAAATCGCGAGGACAAGCAAAACCAGCTGTACCGAGGCGTCAAAGCCATCTGTGATCGCCGTAAGCACGACAAACAGGAAAAACGGAAGTGTGATTGCACATCGGTAAACATGCTGCATAAACTTGCTCGGTGCGCTCTTCGTGGCAGTTTCGCTCTTGCGACACACATAGCAAACCGCGCCCACCGCAAAAACAAGCAGCGTGATAACCACGGTATAGATCACAAGAGGCGTATTGTCAAATCCCTCTCCGCTCAAGAGAGTAAACGGAAGCGAAAAATTAAATTCAAGATAATCTAAAAAGCTGTTTCCGTGACGAAGGATAGGAGCAAGCTCACGAAGCGCGGTTACAAAAATCTGACCGATCGTACGTCCAAACAAAAGCAGCAGAACGAAGATCAGCGAATTGGAGATCACCGTACCCGTCAGCGTCATGGCAAGCGTCATAAACGCGGCAATCATGGTCGATGCAATCAAAAGCACAAGCGGCGTTACGATAACAACCGAGAAATTCACGGAGTAGAATTTTGAAAAACCGTACAATATGGCATTTACGCCTGCACTGGCTGCCAGAATGGCAAATATCCATGTAAAAATAGCCGCAATGAAGCTAATATACACACAAATGCGCTTGTACGGAATGGCATGGAAGAAATCCGAACGATTTCTTTCATTCAAAAAGGAAAACATCGAGAAGGCAAACACCGCACCAAACGCCAGCATGAGCAGACCGAACGGCAGAAACTCATACGGCTCAATCGAGGTGACCGACCATCCCGCAATGCTGGTCATATCATATACTCTGCGACTGTTCAAAATCTCAATCAAGGGAAGAACAGCATTCAAAAGAATGACCGTGATCGACGCGGCGATACCGGCAAGCTTAATTCGCTTAAGCCCCTCTATATAAAGCTTTCGTGAAAACCAACCTTTCATATTCACGCCCTCCTTACATCAAGATCTCGCCAAAGGCATATCCAAGCGCCTCCATCTCGTAAACGAACACTTCCTCCAAATTGAGCGGAAGCACGTCGAGAAGAAGAGGATTCATCTCGCGGATACGGGCAACCACCCTCTCACGCTCGCCGCGCGCAATAAAGGTTGCCACCGATCCCATCTGCGTATAATTCAGAATATCGACCGATGCGAAGCGACTACGGTCAAACTCTTCGTCAAACGCAACCTGCACCTTGAAAAGCTGAGTTTTGAGGTTTTGAATATCACTCTCAAACACGATGCCGCCCTTGTGCAAAAGCGCAAGCTGGTCGCAGGTGTCCTCAAGCTCACGGAGCGAGTGCGAGGTGATGATGGTGGTTGTCTTTCGCTCCATCACATCGTTATAGATCACCTGCTTGACGAGATTTCGCATCACGGGGTCAAGACCGTCAAAGGTCTCGTCGAAAAACAGGTACTCGGGCATGGCAGAGAGCGCCAAAATGGTGCTTGCCTGCCGCTTCATACCCTTGGAAAAGGTGCCAATATTGGCCGTTTCGGAAAGGCCGAAGGTTTTGGTTAGGTTGTGAAAACGCTCAAAGCTGAAATTCTCATATACTGATTGGTAAAGCTTTGCCATGCGAAGCATATTGGCCTGCGGAATAAAATAAAGCTCGTCGGGCACGAAAAGGATCTTATTCTTCACGGCGGGGTTCTCGTAAACCTCCTCGCCGTCAAAGCGGACACTGCCGCTTGTTGCTTTGTATATACCGCTTATCAAGCGTAAAAAAGTAGATTTTCCCGCGCCGTTGCTTCCCACAAGTCCGTAGATACAGCCGTTGGGTATCTTACAGTTCAGGTCACGAAGCGCGGCAAAATCGTCAAATTTCATCGTCAAATTTTCTGCACAGATCATACGTCTCCCTCACTTTCTAAGAATTTGAGCCATGGTACGCCTCGCGCACCGCCAAAAGCACCGATTCCTCGTCAACTCCCGCCTTGGCAAGTGCCGAGGCAAGCTCGCGGATATCGGTGATCTTGGAGGACATTCGCTCACGTATTCGCTCGACGGCATCCTCTGCCACGAACATACCGCGCCCCTGCGCCGAAATAATGATGCCGAGCCCGTCAAGCTCTCCAAGCGCCTTCTGCACGGTATTTGGGTTTACGCCAAGCACCGCCGAAAGCTCACGGATAGACGGTAGTTGCTCTTGCGGCTTCAGAAGCCCCGTCACGATCTCTCGTTCAAGACCCTCCACAAGCTGCTCGTAGATCGGCTTGCGCGACATTTTGTCTATCGTTAACATCCTTTGCCCTCCTTTCACAACTGTACTATGTGTAATAGTACAGTTATATTGTACACAAGAAAAAGCCGTTTGTCAAGTGCTTTTTTCAAAAAATAAAAAAGGAGCCGAGTTCGCAACTCAACTCCTTTGTATACGGTGTGCAAATTACAGCTTCATATCGTTTTCCTTGATCCAACCGATCTTACGAAGGATCTCGCTAAAGATAAGCGAAAGGATCGCAGGAAGCACAATGCAAACCACCAAAAGACCGATCCACATCATCGTGTCGGGATTTTCGGTAGCGTCGATCACACCGATCGGGCCGACAAGACCGCAGGTTCCCATACCTGCCGAAACACCCTGACACTTCAGCTTAAAGATCATCGTGGAAATGGGACCCGTGATCGCGGCGGCAAGCGTCGGGGGGATCCAAATACGCGGATTTTTACAGATATTGCCCATCTGCAGCATCGAGGTACCAAGTCCTTGGGAAACGACACCGCCCCATCCGTTTTCGCGGAAGCTGGAAGCGGCAAAGCCGACCATCTGCGCGCAGCAACCCGCCACGCAAGCACCGCCCGCCAACAAAAAGCCCTCGCTGGTTCCGTTGGCAACGGCCACCTCAAACGCCGACGCCGAGAAGATCATGGCGCAGATCGCCGCGCTGGAGATGGGCAACGTCAGGATCATGCCCACCACCA
>JAZTWS010000076.1:0-4226 GCA_045636005.1 Eubacteriales bacterium
AGTGCCAAAATGCTTTGCGAATACCGCTCGGACAACGTCGATTGCTTGGAATATATGAAAGAGCGCTTTGAGACCATTTTCAAGGAGGCCGAAAACGATAAGGTAAAGCTGAAGGTTACCCTCGTGGGTGACCGCCCCTGCTCCAAATTGAAGGATCCCGCCGCGCAAGTCGCGCTCTCGGACGCTTGCAAGCGCATCAGCGAAAAGCACATCGGCCAGCCGGTGGCAAGCGTCTCGGCATCGACCGACTGCAACGTTCCGCTTTCCCTCGGCGTTCCTGCCGTGGCCGTCGGCGTTTGGAACGGTGACGGATGCCACACGCGCGAGGAATGGATCGAGCTGGAAAGCCTCAAGGACGGTCTCAAGATCGCCATCGATTTGATCACGTTCTTCGCCTAAAAGATAGGGTGACAGTAGATCTCCCAAGCCGCCATCACGGCACTTGGATATCTGCTGTCACCTTTTTGATATAAAAAAACCGATTTTGAAAATACTATTGACATATCCTGCACGTTTTGGTATAATGAGTATAATAAAATCAATATTTATTGCAAAAACGATACTTTGTTTGCTTTTTGGATACAAACTTTGTTTTGCAATCGGAAAGGAAAACGTCATGAAAAAACATTGCCCCCTTCGTTTTCTTGCCGCTACACTTGCAGGGTTTCTTTTGCTTTCAAGCCTCGTTGTCTTCCCTGCCTCCGCGGCGTACTCTGACATCAACTCCGACACACTCGACGACATTTCGTGGTCGCTGGATCTGGAGAAGATGGAGCATCCGAAGGACAATCTCGGACATCCCGATTACACCCTGTCCGCCAATACCTCCACAGCCGTTCTCACCGATTTCCAAGGGGAGCGCGTTATTGCCTACGAGGACACGCGCGGCGACTTCCGCATCGTAGACACCAACTGTCTGCTCGGAAATCACGAGACCTTCATCGTAAGCGTGGATATGTTTTTTAAGCAGTTCCCCTACGGCCCCAAATCCGATGATGAGCCCGATGTTACGGCAAACGACTACCCCGTTTCACTCATCGCGTGGCTCACCAAGACCACGCCCGAGAGCAACTACTCCTTCAAGGCGGTACGCATTGACTCCGAAGGATACATCTGTACGGGTGCCACGTCGGGCGCACGCACCGCTACGCAGCTTCCGCTGAACGAATGGGTCAATTTGCGACTTGCCGTTTCCCGTACCAACGGAAACTACGAGCTTTACGTCAACGGTGAGCTGGTGCTTTCCAGCAAATTCAACACGGCAAAATCCTACTGTGAATCCATCATTCGTTTTCTTGACGGCTACTATCACTACACGGCATATCTCAAAAACCTTGAGGTATATACCAACAACAGCTACAAGGTAGGCGTTTCCAGCGAGATCAGTGCCAACTATACGGCGTATCAGACCACCAAACCCCAAAATAATAAATTCGACGTTCGCCTGATTTCCTCTCTTGACTCGCTCGATTACAACCGCTCAGGCTTTGAGGTCACGGCCATCACGAAAAACGGAGATGACGTGACGGCCAATATCTATTCGGTTGCCAACAAGAAGGTCTATACCGCGCTGAACGCGGCAGATGCCACGGTTTCCGCCGCCGATCTCGGTGCCGCGTATCTTTCCACGATTACGGTACCCGATCTTGACTTGAATGCCGACCGCATCGAGCTTGCCATCCGTCCGTACGTCTCCACCCTGCTCGGCGGGCGTATCTACGGCAAGGCAAAGCTTCTGGTTTGGACGGGTGACATGAAGGACGGCCATCCCGCCTTCTATATTCCCGAGCGCGTAAGCTCTTACATTCTTGAGGCCTCCGAGGATACCATCGTGCGCTTGCGCGCGGGCGATAACCCTCACGGAGCCGATGCCGACCTGAACATCAAGAACAACGGCCCCGATGGTTCCAATACCCGTATCGGCTTCTTCAAATTTGAATTCAACGAGGTCGGAACCGAACGTCTTTTGGAGGCCGATCGCGTTTTCCTTGAGTTTTACGTTACAAGTGCCCGTGACATGACCGAGGAAGAGGCGGCAAACGGCGGTCTGCTCGGCAGACTTTCGGCCACCAAGACCGATTGGGACGAGGACACGCTCACCATGAGTAATTACCTCACCGACGCGGCCGTGACCGAGGAAATTTGTGACTTCCGCTTCTATGCGGGTGGCTATACCTCGATCGACATTACCGATTATCTCCTAATGTATGCCGGTGACAGCGTTTTCTCCTTCCGTTTTGACAACGTGGAAAACGACGGCGAGGGTAACATTAAGATCGGCTCCACCGACAGCTCCAATCCCCCGCGTCTCGTCATTTATCCGCTTCTTTACAATCACGAATTGGAGCTGGATAAGTCCGGAAACGAGGGCTACGAGCCTTGGAGCTATGCCGAGGAGTTGGTGGCACAGTGGAATAACGGAGGACGTGACGAGCTATACTCCTTCGAGCCCTACGAGGTTCCCTCTACTACGTCCGTCGACAATACGACGGCAAACGGCGATTATACCTATAAAAGCCCCTATAAGATGAATCACATCAGTGCCATCGCGCGCCCCGACATTTATCTTCGCACAGTCGACACTATCACGGGCTACAACGCAAAGAGTACCGTCGCGCCGATCTACGACGAGTACGGCGGCGTAACCAACGCGGGTGTGAAGGGCGAGGCAACCGGTTTCTTCCACGTTGAAACTATCGGCGGCAGAAGCTATATCATCTCTCCTCTCGGAAATCCCTATATCGCCGTCGGTATGAATACCGTTTCGCTCGGTGCCACCGCAGCGCAGAAGCAAGCGGCACTTGCCGCCTACGGCACCGAAGAAAATTTCTATAAATCCATTTCTCACAAGCTTTCCGACCTCGGCATTAACACAATCTACACGACGGAGGAGTGGCGCGAGCTTCTCGCCACGAAGAACCTCAACGCCGTGGTCAGTACGGGGGGCATGAGTGAATACATGAGCGCACTCGGTCTTATTCAAAGCAATTCGGGTGAGTACTACATGCACAACAACACCATGAACATCTTCGACCCCGATTTCATTCCCTTTACGGAAAAGCAGATCAAAAAAGCGGTTGCCGGCTATGAGAACGATCCGCGAATTCTCGGATGGACATCGGACAACGAGCTTCCCGCGCAAGACGATCTTCTTTTTGACTATCTGACCATCGACCCCTCCGATCCGCGAAACGCCTTCTCTTACGCGGTTGCGTGGACCTATCTCATGGATGCCACGGGACTTGCCAATCCGTCGGTTGACGATATTACCGACGAGATGTCCGAGGACTTCAAGGCCTTCGTTTACAGTCGCTACTATAGCATCATCAAGGACTCGCTGAACAAGGCGGGTGTGAAGCAAATGTATCTTGGCAGCCGTATCCACTCCGGCAACCGCGAGAGCGAAGGTTGTCTCCGCGCCGCATCTATGTATGTAGACCTTTTGACCGTTAACCTGTACGGTGGCCCCACGCCCGATCTTAACATGATCGAATATATGTACAAATACACGGGCAAGCCCTTCATCGTTACCGAGTTTTACGCCAAGGGCATGAACGCACTCGATATGAACGGCATTCCGCTGATGAATCAGAAAAATGCGGGCTGGGTCGTTGAATCACAGGCAGACCGTGGCGCGCACTACGAAAGCTACGCGCTTCGCCTTCTGGAAAGTAATATGTGCGTTGGCTGGACATGGTATCGCTTCCGCGACAACGATCAGCGCGTATACGCCGACAGTGAGGGCAATCTTTACGTCGATTACGAGATCACAAACGGTACTATTACCTCTTACATTCGCGTGGGAACCTTGGCCGACGACGGAAGCTTTATGATCAACGAAGATCTTCTGAACGTCACCTACAGCTCGGCCTCCGACCCCTACGCGCCCTTCGTAACGAATGGCGTTTCCTCCGATAACCTTTCGGTCATATACAGCGGCGAACATGGAGGCGACGGCTCCAACAACGGCTCCAACAAGGGACTTTACGATAACAAAATGAATATCTACCAAGCGCTCGCCGACTCCTTCGCTAAGATCAGCAAAAACCTGTTCGGACTTATTCAATATTTCGACAACCAATAAACAACACATCAAATTTTGATTTGTCGGTGTGTTTGGATTTTGTGTAAGCAGATTTGAAACGTCGCGCGGGCTCCTTCCGCCTCGCATCCGCTCGGCACCTCCCTCCCGGAGGGAGGCTAACGAAAAATCCCGTCTTAATTGT
>JAZTWS010000077.1:0-2209 GCA_045636005.1 Eubacteriales bacterium
AGCCATGTCGTTCTGTGAGCCAAGGAGTTGTATGACAAGCTTGTCTTCCTAAGACCGCTTGGCCTCCGACTTCCCCTCCAGCATCTTCACGGTGTCTGCCACCGAGGGCTCACCCACCGTAACGGGCTGGAAACGCCTTTCAAGCGCCGTATCCTTTTCGATGTGCTTGCGGTATTCGTTGAGAGTTGTCGCGCCGATCACGCGGATCTCACCGCGCGAGAGAGCCGGCTTGAGAATATTGGCCGCGTTCATGCTGCCTTCGGCTCCGCCCGTCCCCACGAGATTGTGCACCTCATCGATCACGAGAATGATGTTGCCTGCCTCTTTGATCTCTTTGAGGAGTCCCTGCACGCGCGATTCAAACTGTCCGCGGAACTGCGTCCCCGAAACGAGCGCCGTAAGGTCAAGGAGATATACCTCCTTATCCGAAAGCTTATACGGCACGTCACCCGCCGCGATCCGCTCGGCCAAAGCCTCTACGATCGCAGTTTTTCCGACGCCCGGCTCACCGATGAGACAAGGATTGTTCTTTTGGCGGCGGCAAAGGATCTGCGTCACGCGCGCAAGCTCGCGCTCGCGGCCAATGATGGCGTCAAGCTTCCCTTCTCTTGCGCGTTGCGTGAGGTTCGTACAGTAAGCATCCAAAAACTTATTCTTTTTATTTTTCTTGGTATTCTTTGCCTTCTCGCCCGTCGCATCCTTGCCCTTTTCGGCAGGAAGACCGTCCTTGGCATCCTCTCCACCGTTTTGGAAAAGCTGACGCATATCCAAGGTGGGAACCACGCCCTCCTCCATTTCTTCGTCGCCCTCGCCAAGCTCACCGCTTTGCATCATCTCGGAAAATTCCTGCTCCATATCCGAAAGCTGCTCGGCCGAAAGCCCCATCTTACTCATAAAGCCGCCGAGCAGATTGTCGATGGGAAGCCCCAGATCCTTGGCACAGGTCACACAGATCCCCTCGTTGACGCGTTTGCCGTTTTCCAGTTTGGTCATAAAGACAACGGCGGGTCTTTTATGACATCTTGCACACATAACCATTTGTTGTTTCCTTGTCAATGAAAAAGATTAAAAAAGTTCAAATTCTGAAAAAAGCCGAAAACGCTCCCCTCGGAAAGCGCCGCAAGCCATTCACTCTTACCGAAAAGACCGATAAGTGCGCCAAGAAGCCACGTGATACCCGCAAGCAAAAGAAATGCGGCAAGCACACCGAGAAGCGCACCGAGCGCGCGATTGGTTCCCTTCAAGATCGGAACCGAATCAAAAAACTTATTCAAAAGGAAGAATAAGAATTTAAGAAGCAGTACCGAAACGAAGAAGACGGCCACGTACGAAAGAATATTGGACAAGAGTGTGGCAAGGGGAGTGGATACCGTCTCCGAAAAGCTCCAAGCCGCCTCCGAGAAGCCGTCCACCGTTGCCCCGAACTTTTCCTTGAGAGCCTCGGTATCGGCAAAGCGTTTTACAAGCCGCGGAAGTGCGTCCACAAGCCCCTCCATATCCACGCTTCCCACCGTGTTGTTTAGGAAATTTTCAACCCGTTCGGATACCGGAACGGCGATCCAGCGAAAGATCCATTTCCGATAAAGAAAGTCGCTGAGCATTGGGGCAAAGGTATAGGTGAGGATCGCCGCCGCAATATACCTTCCGAAATGGAACACCGAGGAAAAAAAGCCTCGCTTTGCAAAAAGGATGATCACGGCAAGTGCCGCAAGGACGTAAACGCCGTCCACAACGTAATTCAACACCATCGTTCTTATTCTCCTTCTTCTTTGTATGTTTCATAGGAAACACGATGAAGATAAAGACCTGAGGCCGGTGCGGTGCTACCGGCACGGTGTCTGTCACGGCTGTCTAAAATGTCCGTAATATCGCTCGGCGTTTTGCGGCCGAGCATAACGTCGATCAGGGTTCCCGCCATAATGCGCACCATGTTGTAAAGAAAACCGTCGGCAGAAACGTGAAAGGAGATCACATCTCCCTCACGCGTCAAGTGGGCATCGTACACCGTACGCACCGTGTCGGTCACCTTGGAGCCGCTTGCCATAAAGGCGCGAAAATCCTGCTTTCCCACGAAGCGCGCCGCCGCCTCGTTGGCACGCGCCAACGCCTCCTCGCCGATCGGCATCGGCAAAAAGGTCACACGGTCGGCCAAAAAGGGATTCCGCACCGCACCGTTCCAGATGCGGTAAACGTACTCCTTATATTTTAC
>JAZTWS010000078.1:0-1547 GCA_045636005.1 Eubacteriales bacterium
TGCATTTCAGCCGAATTATTCCACCGTGGGTGAGGCGCACGACTTTTGGGAGATGGTTTATGTGGACGAAGGTGCGGTAGGGCTTCAAGGTGGCGAGACGGTGCACCGCGCCGTTGCGGGCGAGCTGGTTCTTCACAAGCCGAACGAATTTCACCGCGTCGTTTGTGACGGCGAGCACGCGGCGAAGGTCTTCATCGTTACCTTTGAGTGCCACTCGAACGCCATGCGGTTTTTTTACGATAAGCTTTTGACGCTTCCCGAGGAGTTAAAGGGCCTTATGCGGCTTTTGATGGAGGAATGCGACGAGAGCTTTCATATCTCGGTCTATCCCTTGAAGCAAAAGCCTCACCGTCCCGTAGGCGGACTTCAGCTGATACAAAATTATCTCGAGTGTATTTTTATTCGTATGATGCGCGAGGGGGCGCAAAGCGAGGATGCCGCGGGGCATTTTTATCACTCGCGCGAGAAGATGGAGCACCGTTTGGCGCGTGACATAACCGCTTACCTTGAGGCGCACGTTTGGGAGCGCGTCTCGCTTGAGGATTTAAGTGAGGATTTTCATTTTGGCGTGAGCACGCTTTGCAATATTTATAAAAAGGTGACGGGCGAGACCATCATGCACAGCTTTTTGAATCTCAAGATTGAGGAGGCCAAGCGGCTTTTGCGCGAGGACGGGCTTTCGGTTGCCGAGATCTCCGCGCGTCTCGGATTTGAAACACCGCAATATTTTTCGCGTATGTTTCGTCGGTATACGGGTATACCCCCAAAAAGCTTTCGCGAGGAGGCTCGCGGGTGAGAGAAAAACGGACGGTTGCTTTGGCAACCGTCCGTTTTTGCGATCAAAGCAGAACCTTGCGCTCGAAGGTGTTGCCGAGTGCCTCAAGCTCCTCTGCCGTGCGCAGACCGCTTACCGCGTCGGGCTGCGAGAGGTTGGCGGCCGATGCACAGGAGGCAAATTCGAGGATCTTCTGATTTTCATAGCCTTGATAGAGGCCGTAGAGACAGCCTGCGGCGAACGCGTCACCTGCGCCCACGCTTCCCTTGATGTAGTCCTTCGGGATGTCGAAGGAGGGAACCATGATAAATTCGCCGTCCGCCGTCATCATAAAGCCGGCGTCGCGGCAATGAATGATGGCCTTTTCCTTGACGCCGCACTGGATGAAGAAGGCGAGTGTCTTCTTGATGTTTTCAATGTTGAGCGAGCCGTCCTCACGGTAGGGCGGGAGGCCCGAGACTGCGCAGCACTCGCTTTCGTTCATGATGGTGTAGGTGCAGTATTTCAGCGCGGGGATGAGCTTTTCGGCGTAGTCGGGGCGGTCGGCACTGACCGCGTCAAGCGAGGTCTTGATGCCGCGCTCGCTGACCTTGCGCAAAAGCTTTGCAAAGCGCGTGCCGTCCTCCTCGTCGGCCTCATCGAGCTTGTCCATGAGGAAGGCGTAGCCCGCGTGGAAGATGTCGCAGTCCAAGCTGTCCACGTCCACGTCGTCCACGTCGTAAACGGCGTTGGCACCGAGCGCGCAGAAGAAGGTGCGCTCCTTGGTGCTCAT
>JAZTWS010000079.1:0-2030 GCA_045636005.1 Eubacteriales bacterium
CGGGTTCCAAGGGCAGAGCCCTTGGCGTTCCCTCACCCTCTCGTTTTTATCGCGCTATGCGCGTGTGAGAGATATATCTCTATCTATCTATAAGGTAATAATAAAAGTAGTAGGGGGTGTCAAAACTGTGGAAAAGCCTCAAGTGCTTGCTACGCTTGGGTTTTTGGGAAGAAACTTCCGTATTTTCCTGTGGAAAATCGAAAGGAAAGATGTGGTAGAAATGTGGAAAACTTTTCTTTTTTTTCGGCGTTTATGCGTTTTGCATTTGGAGGCCAAAAAATCGGTTTTGCCTGTGGAAAAGTCTCGAAAGACTTATGCGGCAAAGCGAGAGAGGGGTTTTGCGGTTGTGGAAAAAAAGTGGAAAAAGCGAAGAACTCTTTTCGTGAAAAAGTTGTTTTATCGCTCGGTTGCTTCCTTTTCCATGTTGTTCATTTCGAGAGCGAAGGCAGGCTCCTCCTCGATCTTTCGCACGATCAGATTATAGGAGCTGATCATAGCCGTATGATCCTTCTTGCCAAAGAGCTTTTTAAGGCCGGGATAGGACATTCCCGTGATCTTTCGAATGAGATAGATGGCCGCATGGCGCGCCATTACGATGCTGCGCACACGTTTTTCGCTTAAGAGATCGTCCTTGTTCACGCCGTAATGCTTTTCGATGACGCGGAAAACGCGGTCGATCGTGGCACTCATCGGCTCGGCACCGCCCGTAAGGTCGGCCACGCACTTGCTTGCCAGCTCCAAGGAGACCTCACTTCCCGTAAGGAAGGTCATTGCCGACATTTTTTTGATGGCGCCCTCGATCTGACGGACGTTGCTTTTGAGGTTTTCGGCCAAGAATTCCAACACCTCGTCCGACATCTTAAGCTTCACCTGCTCGGCCTTTTTCTTGATAATGGCCGTTCGCAGCTCCAAGTCGGGCGGCTGAATGTCTGCAAGGATTCCCCACTCAAAGCGCGTAACCAAACGGTCCTCAAGAGGCTTAATCTCGCGGGGCGGACGGTCGGAGGTCAGAATGATCTGCTTGTGATCCTCGTAAAGCGCGTTGAAGGTGTGGAAAAACTCCTCCTGCGTAGAAGTCTTGCCCGCGATAAACTGAATATCGTCAATCAGAAGCACGTCGCAGCTGCGGTACTTGTTCTTGAAGTCGTTCATGGTCTTTCTCGTCAGATGATTGATCATCTGCGTGATAAAGTCTTCGCCGCGGATATAGAGGATCTTGACCTCGGGTAAATTAAGCTTTATACGGTTGACGATGGCGTGCAAAAGATGCGTTTTGCCGATACCGCTCGGGCCGTAGATGAAAAGTGGGTTGTAAGGGCTCATATAGTTGCCGTCGCCCTTAATGGCCTCCACGCAGGCAGGGTTTTCGGCAACGCCAAGACAGGCTGCGTGCGCAAAGCGGTTGGAGGATCCCACGATGAAGTTTTCAAAGGTGTATTCAAAGCGGAAGGGGAATTTTTCGGTGCCGAACTCGGATGCCTCGATGTGCCGATTCTCGCGCGGAATGGGATTGACAAAGACCGGTTCGTCCGAGCCGATGAGATATTTCATCCCGTTTTTGATCTCCACATGCTCCACGAATACCTTCACGGGAAAGCCGAGAAAGTCCGAAAAGCTTTGCTCAAGCACTTCCTTGTATTTACTGGTCACCACGCGGTATTTGATCACATTATCGGTGGAAAAATAGACCGCGTCCAGCTCGTAGCGGTCGATTTCCAGCGGCTCAAACCAAAGGTCAACGATGGAATCGGTATATATTTTTCGATAGGTCTTTTTAATTTCACCCCATATGGCGTGAATTTCTTCAAGCATGACCATGAGTCGCTCTCCTTAAATATTTTATATATATTTATATATTTATTTAAATTATATCATAATTATTATAGTATTACAATAGACAAAATTCAGTTTTTGAAAAAAATAATTGTAAATTTTTTTCGTCGTCCTTGAAAATATTTTCAAAAAGGTGTATAATCCGAACAGTCGAGGTCGCAAAGCGACATCGGTTAACAAATTTTGATTTGTCGGTG
>JAZTWS010000080.1:0-10206 GCA_045636005.1 Eubacteriales bacterium
GGGAGATATTGACAAAAGAGGGAATTTTTCATATAATATAAGAAGTTTAGGATGTTGAGGAAGCATATGGATAATCAAAGCTTATTTTTGGAAACCAAGCCACGCAGGCTTTTCTTTAAGGCGGCACTCCCCGGCAGTATCGGTATGGTCGTGGCGTCGCTCTATATGGTGTTTGACTCGATCTTCGTCGGCAAGCTGATCGGTACGACGGCCTTTGCCGCGCTTGGACTTGCCTTTCCGCTTGTGATCGTTAACTTTGCCCTCTCGGATCTGATCGGAGTCGGCGCCTCGGTGCCGATCTCGATCTTTTTGGGGCGTCGCGAGGAGGAGAAGGCCAACAATTATTTTACCTGTGCCACGCTCTTGATCTTTTTGACGGGGCTTCTCATGGGGCTTTTGATGTTTTTGACGGCCCCCTTCTTTATGCGGCTGATGGGTGCGGACGGCGAGCTCGCGGCACTTGGTGTGCGGTATATTCGCGTTTACGCTCTCTTTTCGCCGCTCACTACGCTTACCTTTGCGCTGGATAATTTTCTGCGCATTTCGGGCAAGATCAAGACCAGTATGGTGCTTAACATCGCGATGAGCCTTGGCATGATCCTTTTGGAGCTTGTGCTGATCCTCGGCTTCGATATGGGGCTTGACGGCTCGACATTCGGTGCCAATATTGCCTTTACGCTCGCGGTACTTTTCGGGCTTGCCTTCTTTTTGACGGGTAAGCTGCAGCTCAAATTTGTAAAACCCGTGTTTTCGTGGACGCTTGTTGCACAGATCGTCAAAAACGGCTTTCCCAACTTTCTTACCAACGTGTCGGGGCGTATTTTTTCCTTCGTAATGAACGTGATGCTGCTTTCTATGGGCGGCGAGGCGGCGGTGGCGGTCTACGGCATTGTGATGACGGCGGGCGGCGTCGTGGAGCAGATCCTTTACGGCATTTTGGACGCGCTTCAGCCTGCCGTGGGCTATAACTTCGGCGCGGGGCGCATAGACCGCGTCCGCGCGATCGAAAAATACTGCTTTTCGGTAGGAGCTATGATCTCGTGTGCGTTTGCCGTGCTGATCTTTGTCTTTCCCGGCACGATCGCGCTTCCTTTTTTGGAGGACGAGGCGCTTTTGCCGATGGCTGTACACGCGCTTCGCATCGGAAGCTTTACCTTCCTTGCCAAATGGTTTGCGCACGCGGTGCAGAGTATGTTTATGGCGCTGGAGAGGCCGCTTATCTCGCTTGCTATTTCGTTTGCTTCGGCCTTCGTTTTCCCACTGCTCTTGATCGCGGCACTCTTGCCGCTTAAGCTGGATGGTCTGTGGCTGAACTACACCGTGACGGCATATCTCACCTCCATGCTCGCATTCGTTCTTTTGCGGAAGAACAAAAAGCTTCTGGCTCTTGACTTTTGCGAAAAAGTGTGATACAATAGATTATGGATTATAATAACCAAAGGAGTGATAGATATGTCGGATACGAGAAAGAAGGTAAGCGGTCAGTACCTTGAATACAAGGGTAAGCCGTTGGTGCGAGAGGGAAATACCATTTGCTACGGCGATATGGAGACCGATAAGTGCATTTTGATTTTGGAGATCATGTCGTATAAAACGGTAGATAACAATAGCATTCCCGATAAAGTATTTATTCAGGTGATCGATTCCAAGGATCCCACCAAGATCATCAAGCAGGGAGAGAAAAACGGACTTTATGACGCCTTTTCCATTGGCTTTGTTTGGCTGGAAAGAGCACTCGCTTGATAGAACCGGAATCAACCGCGCAATGCGCGGTTGATTTGCTTTTTTGAAAGAAGGAGAAAAATATGGGAGAATTTTATAAGACACTTACCGAATACAACACCGTTTCGGTGCTTATTCGTTTGCTTTTGGCCGTTATTTGCGGCGGACTTATCGGCATTGAGCGAGGCCGAAAACGCCGTCCCGCCGGCTTTCGCACGCATATGCTCGTGTGTCTTGGCTCGGCCGTGACCATGCTGATCAGCCAGCATCTTTGGCTGGAGGGCTATACCACCGACCTTGCGCGTCTGGGCGCACAGGTGGTCAGCGGTATCGGTTTCTTGGGCGCGGGTACCATTCTCGTCACGGGACGGCATCAGATCAAGGGACTTACCACGGCCGCGGGCCTTTGGGCGTCGGCCAGCATCGGTCTTGCTATCGGTGCGGGCTTCTACGTGGGCGCGGTTTTCGCCTTTGCTTTTGTGCTTCTGACCATCACGCTTCTCTCGCGTCTGGAGGCGCGGCTGATCGCGTCGGCGCGGAATATGAATCTTTACATCGAGTACGCCGATAGCGAGACGCTTGGGCGCGTGATCGACAGTGTGAAAAAGCTTGAGGTGCGGATCTATGACGTCGAGATCACCAAAAACCGCGCCACCGAGGGCATTTCCACGGGTGCGATCCTTTCGCTTCGGTTACCGAAAGCCCTGCCGCACGCAGTCGTCATGGCGGAGATCGCTTCGTCGGATGGCGTGAAGGGCGTGGAAGAGCTGTAAGGAGGGCAGGGGAATGAAGGATTTTTTACTGCTTCTTGATGGCTTTAACACGGTGAGCATTGCCGTGCGATTTGCCTTGGCGGTTCTTTGCGGCGGCATCATCGGTGTGGAGCGCGAGCATAAGCGCCGCGCGGCAGGCTTCCGCACGCATATTCTCGTGTGCGTGGGAGCGGCCATGACGCCGATGATCGGGGAATATTTGCTTTCTTTGCGCGCCGTCGCGCCCGAGAATTTCGCCGCTGACCCCTTGCGTCTTGCGGCGCAGGTCATTACAGGAATGGGCTTTATCGGCGCGGGAACTATCATCGTTACCCGTCGCCGTCAAGTCAAGGGGCTTACCACGGCGGCAGGACTTTGGACGGCCGCCATCGTCGGCATTGCCGCGGGTGCGGGGTGTTATCTCGAAGCGGCGTTTGCTACCCCCTTGGTGCTTGTGTCCGAGCTTGTTTTCTCTAAGATGGAGTATTTTTTGATGGCAAGTGCGCGCGCGATCAACGTGTATGTGGATTTTACCGATAAGCGCGAGCTTATCCGCATTTTTGGCGTCCTGCGTGAGCGCGGCATCGAGATTCTGGATTCCGAGATCAGCAAAAGCCCCGAATTTGATAGCATCAATGCCATTCTTACGCTGAAATTTCCGAAAAAATTCAAGCATGACGAAATCTTGGAGGAGATCATGTCGCTTGAAAGTGTAAGACAGGTGGAAGAACTTTGATTTTCAAACGAAAAAAGCGAAACCTTAATGGCTTCGCTTTTTTACTTTTGGCTATTAAATTTTGATTTATCGGGGGAGAACGTGTAGGGGACTTTTTGAAAAAAGTCACCTACGACCCCCAAAAACTTTTCTGAATTTTTTTACTAAAAAGTCTGCAAAAG
This sequence comes from Eubacteriales bacterium, assembly GCA_045636005.1. Taxonomy (GTDB): domain Bacteria; phylum Bacillota; class Clostridia; order Oscillospirales; family CAG-272; genus RGIG8775. The sequence goes on from JAZTWS010000080.1 coordinate 3,372, forward strand.
CAATATTGTAAGAGTTTTTCGAGTCATTTTGGTTCTTCGCACCTTGTGCGAAGAACATTTGCGCCGCGAGCCACGCGGCAGACAAAGAGAGCTCGCTCTCTTTTCTGCGCGTGAGCTGAACGCGGCTCAAAATGACGTGAAGTTTGTGGAAACAAATACAGAAAAATTTTTGACCCATTTTTTCCAAAAGTTGCCGGGGTGTGGGGCAGCGCCCCACGGGAAGTGCTCGACAAACTTCAATTTGTTGAAATACAGATAGTCAAAAAACAACCGAGCGAAACGTACCGTTTCGCTCGCCTTTTTTTATTTTTCGGCTGCGGCCGCACGGCGCAGACGCATGGTTTCCTTCATACGAAGCTCGTTGTTGAGTATCTTTTTGCGAAGACGAATGCTCTTGGGGGTCACCTCAATGAGCTCATCGTCATTGATGAACTCAAGTGCCTCCTCCAAGGAGAAGATGACGGGCGGCGTCAAGAGAAGCTTTTCATCGGCACCTGCCGAACGAATGGCCGTCAGATGCTTTTCCTTACACGGATTGATGGCAATGTCCTCGTTCTTGGGACATTCACCCACGATCATGCCCTCGTAAACGGGGGTCTGCGGGCCAACGAACAACGCGCCGCGCTCCTGCGTGTTATAAAGGCCGTATCGCGTAGTCACGCCGTTTTCCGAAGCAATCAGCGAACCCGTATAACGTCTCGTGATCTCGCCGCGGAAGGGCTGATAATCCTCAAATACCGAGTTCATGATGCCCTCGCCGTGTGTGTCACTCAAAAACTCCGAGCGATAGCCAAACAGGCCGCGCGCGGGAATGATATATTCAATGCGCGTACGGGTACCAACGGGTGCCATCTCCAAAAGGTCGCCCTTGCGTCTACCCAGCTTTTCGACCACGGCACCTACGTATTCGGCGGGCACGTCAAGCGTTACGCGCTCCATCGGCTCGCACTTCACGCCGTCGATCTCCTTATAGAGCACGCGCGGATTGGAGCAACATACTTCAAATCCCTCGCGGCGCATGGTCTCAATGAGAATGGCAAGATGCATCTCTCCTCGACCCGCCACCTTAAATTCCTCGGTGGTCTCGCCGTCGCTTACGCGAAGCGAAACGTCCTTGAGAAGCTCTTTATACAGACGCTCGCGGAGCTGACGCGAGGTAACAAACTTGCCCTCGCGGCCCGCAAACGGGCTACTGTTGACCGAGAAAGTCATTTCGAGCGTGGGCTCACTTACCTTGACGAACTCCAAAGCCTCGGGCGCATTCAGCGACGTGATGGTGTCACCGATCGTGATCTCCTCGGCACCCGAGAAGCACACGATGTCGCCCACCGTAGCCGTATCCACCGAAATTTTGCCAAGACCGTCAAACTGCGAGATCGAAACCACCTTGGTGCGCCTGGGTGCCGCCTCGGTGTGATAGTTGCAGATATACGCGTCCTGATTCTTGCGAATGGTGCCACGCTCGATGCGGCCAATGCCAATACGTCCAACGTAGTCGTTATAGTCGATCGAGGAAACGAGAAGCTGAAGCTCGCCGTTCTCGTCGCCTTCGGGCGCGGGGATATAGTCAAGGATCTTATCAAACAAGGGCTCAAGGGTGGTTCCCTCTACATCGGGCGACTCCGAAGCCGTACCCGCTCTGCCCGAGCAGTAAAGCATGGGGCTATCGAGCTGCTCATCATTAGCACCAAGATCCAACAGAAGCTCCAAGACCTCGTCCTCTACTTCGCCAATGCGTGCGTCGGGCTTGTCGATCTTATTGATGACGACGATCACACGATGGTTGAGCGAAAGCGCCTTTTGCAGCACGAAGCGCGTCTGGGGCATGGGCCCCTCAGCCGCGTCAACCAAAAGGATAACGCCATTCACCATCTTCAAGATACGCTCGACCTCACCGCCGAAATCCGCGTGGCCGGGCGTGTCGATAATATTGATCTTAATGTCCTTATAATGTACGGCCGTATTTTTTGCCAAAATGGTAATGCCGCGCTCACGCTCCAGCGCATTGCTGTCCATTACGCGCTCTTCGGTTGCCTGATTTTCACGATACGCACCGCCCTGCTTGAGCATCTCGTCCACAAGCGTGGTCTTTCCGTGGTCAACGTGGGCTATGATCGCTACGTTTCTCAAATCATTTCGAATCAAGGTCTTTTCCCTTCTCTTTCTTTAAAATAGCACTAAAAATCTATTATATATTTTATCACTTTTTTCGTCAAAAAGAAATACGCCAAATCACGATTTTGCACAGTTTTCACTTCCGTTTTTTGTCAATTTTAAACATTTTCTTCGCCTTGTTGGCCCGCATTCCTCTCTTTTGATTATAAAACCTTCAAATTTTGATTGATCGGTGATTTATGTGGGGCGTTGCCCCACCCCCACAAACTTTTGAAAAAGTTTGATCAAAACTTTTACTGCATGGGTTCGCTGAAACTTCACGTCATTTTAAGCCGCGAAAGCACCACGCGCAGAAAAGAGAGCGTAGTATCACTTAAATGGGTGGCAGTATCCGTAACAAATCGTGGTTTGCGAAGCAAATGCGGTACTTTTAGTGACGCAACCAATTTGTTAACCGAGGTTGCGAAGCAAACTCGTATTTTCTTAAAAAGCCCCCCTAAGCGTTCCCCTATAAACTATAACTATACAAAGAGAGGCGAGTCTCAAAGACTCGGGTCTCTTTGTATCATTCAGCGTTCTTCACGGTAATAGTTAATACCAAGACCTGCCGGGGGCTGGTCATCACGGCGGTTACGCATACTGATTACAATCAAAACGACGGTAGTAACAATATACGGAAGCATCTTAAAGAGCTCCTTGACTGCCAAACTGATACCGGGGATATAGCTGCTTGCCACATAAAACGCACCAAACAGGATCGAACAAAATATACCAAACACGGGCTTCCACGTCGTAAAGATAACGAGTGCCACACAAAGCCAACCGATCGCATCAATCACGTACTCCCAGTTTCCGTTCAAATAGTCCATAATAAACACAAGTCCGCCAAGGCTTGCAATAGCGCATCCCACACAGGTGGCAACGTAGCGATATTTTGTTACGTTAATGCCTGCGGCGTCGGCCGTTGCGGGATTTTCACCCACCGCACGAAGATGCAGACCGACCTTGGTTCGGTTCAGAACCCACGAGGCGACGATTGCCACAACGATCGACAAATAGATCATGACGCCATAGGAGAAAAACAATTTGCCAAAATCACCAAGCTTGTCCGCAAAGGGAAGGTGCATATTGAAAAATCTCGCACCTGCGGTAAACTTATAGTCATCTACGTTGGCAATGATAAAGTCCGAGATACCGACACCAAGTGTAGTCATAGCAAGACCCGTCACGTTCTGATTTGCGTGAAGCGTCACCGTAAGAAAGCTATAAAGCAAACCCATCAGCGCACCGCCAATCAGCGTTGCCAAAACGGGAATCAGAATAGCCAAGGGCCAGATCATGCGCATTCTGCCGCCCGCCAAGTCAAAATAAATGGCCTCTGCCGCACACCCAAACGCCGTCCCCACGCACATCACGCCGGGAATACCCAAATTCAGATGTCCCGATTTTTCGGTTATCGTCTCACCCGTAGAACCGAACAAAAGAACCATTCCGAACTTGATCGCACTTACAAGAAAGGTTATAATTGTCATTATTTTGTTGCCCCCTCTCCTGTCTCGTTATGAATTGCTTTTTTTCTAAAATGGACCTTATAATGAATGAAAAATTCGCAACCGATAATCGCCAAAAGCGCAATGCCGATAAAGATATCTGCCATCGAGGTATCCAAACGATAGATATCCCCCATATAACTTGTTCCCTGTTGCAAAAAAATAACAAGGAAAGAAGTCAAAATCATGTAAAGCGGATTGAATTTTCCAAGCCAAGAGACCAAAATGGCCGTAAAGCCTTGGCCACCCGTGATTGTGGTAGTCACTGAGCAGCTTCCGTTTGCCACGAGAAGCATACCGATAAGACCACACAAGCCACCTGAGACCACCATGGTGCGAATGATGACCTGCGGTACGTTGATGCCAATATATTTTGCCGTTCTTTCACTCTCACCCACGACCGAAATCTCATAGCCGTGCTTACTGTACCGTAAATACACGAACATAATGCCACAAATCACGGCAATAAGAACGATATTCAAAAAATACGGGCCGCCGAAGATCTTAGGAAGTGCGTACTGCGGCATGGGGTCGAGATTTCCTTGACTGTTTCCAAACATCTTTAAGAAGAAGGTAACAAGCTGCAGCGCGATATAGTTCATCATAAGCGTGAAAAGTGTTTCGTTGGTGTTCCACTTTGCCTTGAAAAGTGCGGGAATCACGCCCCAAATCGCACCGATCACCACGCTAGCAAAAAGCATAGCAACAATCAGCACAGGCAACGAAAGGCTTTTTCCGAAAAAGAGCATCAAAGCCGCCGAAGCGAGCGAGCCAACCATCACCTGTCCCTCACCGCCGCAATTCCAGAATTTCATCTTGAAAGCAGGGGTCAAAGCCAACGAAATACCAAGCAAAATAGCGGTATTGCTAAACAACCGCCATACACGCAGAGGTTCACCGAAAACGCCGTCAAACATCGCGCCGAGGACAACAAATGGATTCTTACCGAGCGCAAAAAGCAACAGGGCCATAATAAGCACCGAAAAAATAATGGCACCGACGCGAAGAGCTATGGCGTAAGGCCACGACACACTGTTTCGCTTCGTAATATGAATCAAAGGTTCATGCGTTTTCGCCATGATTCACCGTCTCCTTCCCATTGGTTTTGGTCATAAGCAGACCGATTTCCTCTTTCGTGGTGTTTCTGGCATCCACGATGCCCGTGATTTGTCCCGAAGCAATGACCATAATGCGATCGCAAAGATCAATGAGAACATCCAGATCCTCACCCACGAAAATGACGGCCACTCCGTCCTCCTTCTGCTTATTCAGAAGGTTATAAATACCGTAAGAAGCGTTGACATCAAGACCTCTCACGGGATACGCCGCCATAAAGACCGAAGGCGCGGCGGCAATCTCTCGTCCCACCAGAACCTTCTGAATATTACCGCCCGACAACTTGCGGACAGGGGTAAATTCATCAGGCGTAACAATGCTCAACTCTTCAATCAGCTCGTTCGCAAGCTCATGCGGCATCTTTCGATCCAAAAAGAAAGAATTTCCCCGTTTGTAGCTACGAAGCATCATATTGTCCACAATGTCCATATTGCCGACAAGCCCCATACCGAGTCTGTCCTCGGGTACGAAGGAAAGGCGAACGCCAAGCTCCGTGATCTGCAAAGGCGTCTTGTCGCGCAGATTTTCCGCCTCGCCTGTCTCGGGATCATGGTAAGTGATCGCACCCGAATCCAGATGATAAAGACCCGCAATCGATTCAAGAAGCTCTCTCTGACCCGAACCTGCAATACCGGCAACACCTAAAATCTCGCCGGAACGCGCAACGAAGGACACGTCATCCAACACCGTCACTCCCTCGGCATTTTTACTGCATATATGTTCAACGACCAATCTGTCCTCGGTATCCTTGGGCATGGTTCGTTTTATATTCAATTCCACTTTTTCGCCCATCATCATTTCCGTAAGCTCACGCTCATTGGTTTCGGCGGTATTCACCGTTGCAATGTGCTCTCCCTGTCTCATGACCGCCACGCGATCCGAGATGGACATAACCTCGTGCATTTTGTGCGTAATAATAATGATGGATTTGCCGTCGTCTCTCATACGGCGAAGCACCGCAAACAATTTTTCAATCTCTTGCGGCGTCAAAACGGCCGTCGGTTCGTCCAGGATCAAAATATCCGCACCGCGATAGAGTACCTTGATGATCTCCACCGTCTGCTTTTCCGAGACCGACATCTCATGAATTTTCTTTTTGGGATTCAACTGAAATCCGTATTTTTCGGTAATTTCAGCCACTCTTTGGTCTACGTCGGAGAGCTTAAATTTTCCCTCCTCTTTAATGCCAAGAACAACGTTTTCGCTGGCCGAAAAAACATCCACAAGCTTAAAGTGCTGGTGAATCATCCCAATCTTATAGCGAAATGCGTCCTTGGGAGACGTGATAACGGCGGGCTCGCCGTTCACCAAGATTTCGCCCTCATCGGGATAATAAATGCCGGCTATCATATTGACCATAGAGGTCTTTCCGCTTCCGTTCTCGCCGAGAATGGCAAGAATTTCACCTTGATAAAGTGTCAGATCCACACTCTTGTTGGCATATTTCTGCCCAAAGCGCTTGGATATATTTTTTAATTCTAAAGCAACCGTGTGATTCACTTGCTTCCTCCATGAATATAAAAATTTAGCCGCAGTCGCTTTTTAGGGCTTTCTGCGCCCGTTTTTCTCACAAAAATGAAGAAAAAAACGAAGAACAAGAACAGGCGGAGCGGTAAGGCTCCGCCTGCTCGGCATAAAAACGATTAATACTTTTCGTTCAGAAGCGTGATGCCATCGATTCTAAGATCGAAGGAAGGAGCAGAAATGTTCTCCGACTCGTGGAAATAACCGTCCGAGATGAGATCATGGGTAGCGGCAGCACCGCCAACCGTGAAGGTGGTTGCATCAAACACCTTAACGGTACCGTTCTTCAGATCCTCAATTGCCTTCTGGATCGCCTCAACCGTACCCTCGGCAGCAACGTCAAGGTTGATACCCGTCAAAACAACGGAGCCTTCCTCAATGCCACCGCACCAGTTGGTGTCGATTGCCGTGCCAGTCACGATGCACTTGGTGATATAAACGTAGTAAGGAGCCCAGTTGATCGCAGAAGATACGATGAAGGTCTCGGGACAAGCCTCATAGGTGCTTCCGTTGTAGGAAACGTTGGGAAC
>JAZTWS010000081.1:0-1828 GCA_045636005.1 Eubacteriales bacterium
GATATCCTCAACAGTAACTCTGCTGTAGAAGGTGCCCTCGGGGTAAACGATCATGATGGGACCAAGTGCGCACAGACCGAAGCAACCGGTCATGACGATCTTAACCTCTTCATCCAGTCCCTTTGCCTTGAGTTCCTCTGCCAGCTTCTCGCTCAGCTTAACGCTGCCCGAGGAGCTACAGCCGGTACCGCCGCAAATCAGTACGTGAGAACGAATCATAGCTCTTTATTCCTCCTTGATTACTTCAGTCCGTTGACGGTGTATTCGGCGATGGCCTTGCCGCCCTTAATGTGCTTTTCGATGACTTCCTTTGCCTTTTCAGCCGTCATCTTAACGTAGGTAACCTTCTCGGCGTCCTTGGTGTAGACCTCAACAACGGGCTCGTACTGGCAAATGCCGATGCAACCCGTCTGGGTAACGATAACACTCTCGCCCAAGCCTTCCTCGGTGATACCCTCGACGAAAGCATTGAGAACGGGACGTGCACCTGCTGCGATACCGCAAGTAGCCATACCGACTACGATACGGATATCACCGCTGGATTTACGCAGAACAACCTTGTCCTGCATTTTGGCCTTGATGGCCTTCAGCTCTTCAAGTGACTTCATTGTGATGATCCTTTCAGATTATAATTATAAATTTTTTTATTAACGAAATAGTATTACAGCCCCTCGTACTGCTCTTCGAGGTACGAGCCGATCCAGGACAGGATCTCGGGCTCGCCAAGCGAGATATCCTCGCCCAGCACCTCGCGCAAATCGCGCGTGGACAGTGCGACCTCTCCCTGCTCGGTCTTATGCGAATACTCGAAATCGATGTCGGGCGAGCCCTGAATCAGCGTTTTGACTGTTTCGATCATATCCCCAAGCGGAATAAAGTCGATATGGTTTTTGCCAAAGGTGGCGTGTGTGACCGTTCCGTGCTGCTCGCTTTCCGATTCGTGCACCGAGGTGATCTCTACCCCGCCGCCCGTCATTTCGGCAAGCATTTTTAAAAACGGAATTCCCAAGCCAACCTTTCTGGTCTTTCTGGTGGTGAAAAAGGGGTTTGCTAACTTATCCACCTGCTCCCCCGTCATGCCGCATCCGTTATCGCTGACGCGAAAATGCAACCATTCGCCCTGCTCGGTAAGCTCGATTGAAATGAGCGTAGCCCCTGCCCTGACCGAATTCATGGTGATATCCAATACGTACAGTGAAAGCTCGTCCATATCATTCTCCTTCCTTGCATCCAAGCAAATAGTCAATCAGCTTGTCCCTGACCCGTTGCGAGGAATACGGCTCGTCGTCCAGCTCGACGGCAAAGCCCTCTTCTGCAATGTCTGTCAGGTAATGTGCATCCGAGGATGCAACGAATGCAAGACCTCGCTCCCTGAGCACGGGATATTGCTCAAGGCTTTGCTCCAGCTTTGCGATATCGCGCAGCTCAAAGGCGGTAAAGGGCGGATCGGGCGGAAAGTCACCAAGCATTGCGATAATGCCGTTTGACTCTCTGTCGATGTGTGCGGGATAGCACACGCCTCCGCGCGCCTTGACCTCAGCATACGCCTCCTCCAAGGACAGGTACGATGCGTTGAGCAAGAGATATTGCTCTTGGTCAACGATCTCGTCGTTCTCGTCGGTGACGTACTGATTGCCGAATATCTCCGGCTGATTCTTGATTTTGAAGCGATGCGCATCCACGTATTCCCCGAACGCCATAGCACTCTCCAGATCTCTGAAAAGGCAGACCGCGTGAACGTCCTCAGCGAAGTCGGGGGCCAAGCGGTCTTAGGGAGACAAGCTTGTCATACAACTCCTTGGCTCACAGAACGACATGGCTACGATCC
>JAZTWS010000082.1:0-4315 GCA_045636005.1 Eubacteriales bacterium
GCCGCTTTATCAAAGTTGACAACCAACTTCGGTTGGTTGTTTTTGGCAACCTGCGGTTGCAAGACAGGACAAAAAACAGACAAAGGGCAAAAACCCCTTTGCCAAAGAGCGCTATCCATTGAAAATTTTGCAGAGGAGACGACGTGGGGCGCCGCCCCACACCCCACAAACTTTTGAAAAAGTTTGATCAAAACTTTTCTTGCATTGGTCTGCTTAAACTTCACGTCATTTTGAGCCGCGAAAACGCCACGCGCAGAAAAGAGAGCGAGCTCTCTAAGTCTTGGGCGTGGCTCGCGGCGTATACGTTCTTCTCGCTTTAGCGAGAAGAACCAAAATGACTCGAAAAACTCTTACAATATTGCTTTTGCAGACTTTGTAGTAAAAATTTTCAGAAAAGTTTTTGGGGGTCGTAGGGGACTTTTTTCAAAAAGTCCCCTACACGTTCTCTCCCCGACAAATCAAAATTTATTCCAAATGCAAGGAATCACAGTCGAGGAAGCTATGCGCGCCGAGGTAAGAGTCCACGGGCACGATACGCGAAGCACCGCAATCCTCGCAGTACACGAGGATACCGTCCTCCATGATACGACAGTTATAATGTCCCTCGGTATTTTCGGGGCATTTGCAAAAGATCTTTTTTTCCTCCTTCAGCTCCCCGATGACGAACATCACGATCTGACGGATCTGCGGATCGGGCAGAAGCTCCTCCTCACGATGAAGTGCATCAAGATCTACCACGCCGCTTTGCTCCATCATATCAAGGAGAGCCAGCTCGGCTTCTGCCAGAGCGGCCTTGACGTGATTCATCTCGCCCATAAAGCAGACGTTGATGTCGGAATACGGACACGGCAGCGTGAAAAGCTCTCTGCCGTAAAAGATGTTTTGGCTCACCACGAAGCTGTGCGGCTTCGGGCAAAGAATACACGGAACGTTCAGTCGCACCTTTTTGTCGTTGGTATAAACCGCAGTCAGCTCGCTCTTGCCGCAGGTACATTTCAGCTTCACCATATCGGCCGAAAGCGAGAACATTCCCACCGCCGAGATCACACCGCTCCCGCAGTGCGGACAACGGTAAGCCAGCGTCGTCGTCTTCGTTTCTATTATCATATTCTATCCTTTTGTCTGTAGTTTCTTTAATAGTATATGTCCCTTTGCGTCTCGCGCACAAAAAGTTGCTCGACGCGTCTTGACAGAAAACGGCACGGGGGTTCCGTGCCGTTTGTGTTTTCTTTACGCAGCCGCCTCGGTCGTTTCGGGGGCCTTCGTCGTTTCAGGAGCCTTCGTCGTTTCGGGAGCCGGGGTCTCGGCGGTGTTCTTGGCGATCGCCTTATCATTGAGAACCACGTGCTTCTCGGTCAATTCCTTGATCAAATCGCTATACTCCTGCTCGGCGTAGCTTGCCATGGCATCGTTGTAGTAACGCGCCTCACCGTCGCCGATGAAATACATGACGTGGTAGCCGTACTCGGTCTTCACGATACCCGTGTCACCCTCTGCGCGCGCCTCGTCGAAAGTCCAATTCTCAAATTCCTTTACCATCTGTCCCTTGTATACGCCCTCGTAGACGCAACCCGTGTCCTCGGTATAGGTCTCGGCAAGCTTCTCAAACGCTTCAAGCGTCTTCTCGCCCGCCAGATATTCCGAAAGCACCTTGTCTGCCTTTTCTGCGGCAGCGGCCTTTACCTCGTCGCTGGCCTTCTCGTCGGCCTTGATGAGAATGTGAGCCACGTCCTTGGTCTCGCTCTCGTCAAGATACATGGGCTTGGTTACCATATATACGGTCTTGGAGTACTCCGCGTCGGTAGACTCCTCTTTCATCTTGGTCTCGTTCTCCTTGGTCTCCTCGTTCGAGAGCCAGGAAAGGATCACGTCATCTGCCGCCTCGGTATAGCTCTCGGTAACGGCAAGGTTGCCGATGGTGCTTGTGCAGGTTGCCAAAAGCTTGGAGGCTACCTTCTCCACCGTCTCGGCATAGGCCGCGTTATCGGTAACCGAGGAAACAAAGATCTCGCCGTTCACAACCGTCTCGAAAAGATTCTCGGCAAGAGCGGCCTTCACGCTCTTGGCAAGCTCGGCATCGGGTGCCTCAAGTACACCCTTGTTTTCGTCCACCAGCTTGTCAAAGTCTCTCTCCACCACGTACTCGATCAGCAGCTTCTTGAAGTCGGCGGGCGTCGTGGCTTCCAAAAGCTTTTCGGCGTACTGATCCACAAGCTTCTCGGCCGTAGCGTAACCCACGCCGTCGTCAGCGTAATCGGCAGCCTTGAGCGAGAAGACGGCCTTGAGGGCGTCAATCTTATAGTAGTCCGCCTTATTCTCGTTTACGAAAGCAAGAATATCTTCCTTGGTTGCGGTATCCCGGATCTCCTCGTCCACCATATTGGCATACTTCGAAGCCAGCGTCTGAAGCTCAAGGGCGGCACGAAGGTCCTTCTTGTTGACACCGCGGCCGAGCGATGCGGCGCTGGACTCCTTGAGAGTCTTCTCAATGCTTTCCAGCTCCTCGTCGTCAAGCTTTACGCCCTTGGCCGTTGCTTCCTCGGCAAGCGCTACCATCTCCTTGGAGGTTGCGATTGCAGAGTCGAAGAAATCGTGCAGCGTGTATTGGCTCATCATATTCGCCACAGCGGTATACGCCTGTGCAGCGTCACCCGAATATACGTAGTTGTAATAGAGTGCATAATACTGCTCAAAGGTCGAGGAATACGCAAGGTTCTCGTAATAGGGGAGCATCGTACCCGTGACCTCAAAGTTCTCCGAGCTTACGTAAACCGTGTTTCTCTCCACGATACCGGAGCTGGAGAAAATAAAAATAGCAAGCGAGGCAAGCAGAAGCACGGCAATCACGGCAATCAAAATGGTCGTGGTGTTGTCCTTCTTCGCGGCGGTGCGAGGCGTCTTTTTGACGGCCGCGCCTGCGCCCGACATGCTGTAGACGTCTTCATATCTGTCGTTTCTGTTTCTGTTTCCTTTTCCCATGTTTCGGGTTCCACCTTTAAATAAATTTTTTTCACAAAGCACGGCGCGTCGCGCGCGTACTCTCTTTATTATATAATGTCAAAGTGATAAGATTTTGAAAGAATTATGAACAAAAAACAAACTTTTCTTGTTATGCGTCCATAATGATGGGCAAAATCATCGGTTTGCGCTTGGTTTTGGCGTAAAGATACTTTGACAACTCATCCTTCACCCTGTTTTTGAGGTGCGCGCGGTCAAGCCTTGCCCCGCGAAGCTCCTCCTCGATGGCCTCAAGCGCCACCCGTCTGACATCCTCCATCAGCGACTCGGACTCGCGCACATACACGAAGCCGCGCGAGACGATTTCGGGCCCCGACAAAAGCAGACGTGCGTTAGGCTCCACGCTTGCCACCACAACGATAAGTCCGTCCTGTGACAGATGCTTGCGGTCGCGAAGCACAATGTTGCCCACGTCGCCCACGCCGAGTCCGTCCACCAGCACGATACCCGAGGGTACCGTACCGCCAAAACGAACGCCTGCGGCGTCGATCTCCAGCACCTTGCCGATCTCCGAGATGAAAATGCGCTCGGGCGTCATGCCAAGGTCAAGCGCAAGGTCGCGGTTGGCAGCAAGATGGCGGTATTCGCCGTGAATGGGCATAAAATATTTGGGCTTGGTAAGTGCCTGCACAAGCTTCAGCTCCTCGGCGCAGGCGTGTCCCGAAACGTGAACCTCCATCGAGGCGTCGTGAAGCACCTTCACGCCGTATTTGGAAAGCTCGTTGATGATGCGTCCCACCAGCTTTTCGTTGCCGGGGATCGCGCTCGAGGAAAGCACCACGAGGTCGGACGAGCCCAGCGAGACCTGCTGATGCTCACCAAACGCCATGCGGTAGAGAGCCGACATCGGCTCACCCTGGCTGCCCGTGGTAATAAGCGTAAGCTCCTCGGGTTTATAGCGGCGAATCTCGGAAATGTCGATCAGCACATCCTTCGGCACGTTCATGTACCCAAGCTCGATGGCCGCTGACAAGATGTTCAGCATACTGCGTCCCGTCACCGCCACCTTGCGTCCGTGGCTTGCCGAGGCGTTGATGATCTGCTGCACGCGATGCACGTTCGAGGAGAAGGTGGCGATCACGATACGCTTGTCGCGGTTGGTGTCAAAAATATAGCCGAGCGATTTGCCCACGTTCTTCTCCGAGGGGGTGTATCCCGCCCGCTCGGCGTTGGTCGATTCGCAAAGAAGCAGAAGCACGCCCTCCTTGCCCAGCTCGCCAAGACGGGGAAGATCCATGATCTCGCCGTCGATGGGCGTGACGTCAAGCTTAAAGTCGTCCCTGTGAAGCACGGTTCC
>JAZTWS010000083.1:0-14326 GCA_045636005.1 Eubacteriales bacterium
GACTTATAGAGCCCCGAAAGATACTTCTGTGTCTCCTTGGTCACACCGGCAGCCTTGCCCATATCTGCCGCCTTCAGCGCGGCGATAAAGCGTTTCCACGCACTGTCGTTTCGCGCCCCCATACGTTCAACGAAATAGGAATTTCCCAGCAGATCTCCAAGCATATTGCCGACAAGCTCGGTGTCCACCACATAGCGGTTCTGCTCGCGTGAGAGATCGCTGTCCCAATACTGTTGGATCAGATCCCTTCGCCTCTGCACGCGGTCGCCGATCATCTCCTTGACCTCCGCAGGGGCGTTTTCATCGGAATAGATCTTCTGCACCTCGTCCAGCATCGCCGTATACGCCGCCGTGCCCTCGGCCTTGTGCGCCACCTCGTGCAGAGCTACCGCACGCGCCACGGTTGGAGAAAAACTAACAAAAAATCCCATCAAAATCATGGAAATACCATGAAAATATGGTTGACAAATGTTGCAAAATATGTTATATTAATTATAATTGGGGCAGAAGTGGCTTTGTGAGAAAAACAAGTACGTTTTGCCAAGAATGAAATGAAAATGGAGGCTACTTTATGGAGAAACAAATCACGAAGGGCATAGATCGCATCTGTGCGCTTTTTGATGCGGGAACTTTTGTTGAGATCGGTTCCTTCGTTCGTAGAAGCAGCAAGCCCGAGGAGTACGAGGGTGTGGTGTGCGGCTACGGTGCGATCGATGGCAAGCTGGTGTTTGCCTTTGCGCAGGACGGCGATCGCATGAAGGGCGCGTTTGACGAGATCCATGCAAGAAAGATCGAAACGCTTTATAAAATGGCGATCGCAAACGGCGCACCCGTGATCGCGATGCTTGACAGTGCGGGCGCACTCATTTACGAGGGTTCGGCCGTTCTTTCGGGCTATGGAAGAATGATGAAATGTATTTCGGAGGCTTCGGGCGTTGTTCCGCAGATTGCCGTGATTTCGGGCGTTTGCGGAGGCATGCTTGCCACGGCCGCCGCGATGTACGACCTGGTGATCACCGTGAAGGAGCAGTCGAAGCTTTACATCAACGCTCCGTTTGCAACGGGTGAGAAGACCGACGCTGAGACGGTTGCCGCAAACGGCATGGCCGCTCTCGTGGCCGAAAGCGAAGAGGATGCTATGGCGAAGGTCAAGGAGCTTGTGATGCTTCTTCCTTCCAACAACGTAGATGGCACGATGCTTGAGGTCAACGAGGACGATCTCAACCGTCAGGTCTCGATCGCAGGCCTTGATGCCGACGCGCTGCTTGCTACGCTTGCGGACTGCGGCAAATTTACCGAGCTTTACGTTTCCTATGATAAAAATATGAAGGTTGGCCTTGCAACCTTTGGCGGCATTACCGCCGGCGTCATTTACGCTTGTGGCGATATTACCGTGAAGGGCGCGAGAAAGGCGGCAAAGTTCGTAACGCTTTGCGACAGCTTTAATATTCCGCTCGTAACCCTTGTGGATTCCGAGGGCGTTGCGACCGAGAAGGGCGCCGAGGCGGCTCCGTTTGCTGCCGAGCTTGCCAAGCTCGCCTTTGCTTACACCTCCGCGAAGAACGCCAAGGTTACCGTTGTTGTTGGCAAGGCTTACGGCGCGGCTTACACCTTGATGGGCTCGAAGTCGGTGGGAGCCGACGTTGCCTTTGCTCTTGAGAAGGCGGCCATCAGCGTGCTTTCGCCCGAGGCTTCGGTTGCTTTTGCTTGGAACGATAAGATCACGGCTGAAAAGAGCCGCGAGGATCTTGAGACGGAATGGAAAGAGAAGTGCGCATCTCCCGTGCTTGCGGCCGAGATGGGCGAGATCGATGACGTGATCGAGGACGCCGAGCTTCGTCAGAGAATTTGTGCCGCTCTCGGTATGCTCTTTGCCAAGGCGCAGAAGGCCCCCGAGCGTAAGCACATCAATATGCCTCTTTGATCGTCGGAGGATATTTTATGAGAACTTTGAACTATAATATCCCCGAGACCTTCGGTGAGCGCGCGATTGATGCGCTTACGATGCTTGTGAAGGGTATGCTGATGGTTTTCCTCGTGCTTGCCATTTTGATGATCGTTTTGGTGATCATGGAGAGAATTTTTGCTTCCAAAAAAGAGCCGAAAAAAGAAAAGCAAGAGGAGATCAAGGTGGCTCCCGTAGAGGAAGCACCCGTCGCTGTGGTCGAGGATAACGGTGCGCTCGTTGCCGCTATTACGGCTGCGATCGCCGCAACGCTTGCCGCCGAGCAGGGCGGTGCGGTTTCACCGAGCGGATTTCGCGTGGTCTCCTTTAAGCGAGTTGGCAACAGATCTGCATGGAACTCCAAATAACAAAAAGACGGAAAGGAAAGGTATAAAATTATGAGAAAATTTAACGTAACGGTTAACGGTGTAGCATATGAGGTCGAGGTAGAAGAGGTCGGCGCAACGGTCGCCGCACCCGTAGCCCCTGTAGCGGCACCCGCCGCACCTATAGCAGCTCCTGCTGCCGCAGCGGCACCGGCTCCCGCAGCAGCTCCCAAGGCAGCTCCCGCGGCCACGGGTAAGGCTGGTTCGGTTGCCATCAAGGCTCCCATGCCCGGCACGATCCTTAAGATCAATGTAAAGATCGGCGATGCAGTAAAGAAAGGCGACGTTGTGTGTGTGCTTGAGGCTATGAAGATGGAGAATGAGATCTGCGCACCCGAGGACGGTGTGGTTGCTTCGGTTGAAGTGGCACAGGGCGCATCTGTGGCTACCGACGCGATGCTTATCACGTTGAACTGATCGTGTTTTCAATTGTTTTGAAAGGACGAACGTAAATGCAAGCTTTACTTGACAGTATTTTAAATTTTTTTAAAACGACAGGTATTGTAAGGCTGTTTGAAAATGGCGGACTTGACGCTATCAAGACGGTTATTATGTTTGCCATTGCCTTCGTACTCGTTTATTTGGCGATCGTAAAGCAGTATGAGCCGCTTTTGCTCCTGCCTATTGCGATCGGTATGCTTCTTACCAATCTTCCCGGCGCGGCGATCTTCCATTTGGATTTCTTTATTGATCCCGCGGGTGTAAATTTTGGAAAGGTTCTTCATGATGGCGGACTTCTGGATCTTTTGTATCTGGGGGTTAAGCTTGGTATCTATCCCAGCTTGATCTTTATTGGTATCGGTGCAATGACCGATTTCAGTCCCTTGATCTCCAATCCCAAGAGCCTTCTTATTGGTGCGGGCGCACAGTTTGGCGTGTTCGTGGCGTATGCGGCTGCCGTGCTTTCGACTTTCTTTACGCCTGCCGAGGCAGCGGCCATTGGTATTATTGGCGGTGCGGACGGCCCCACGGCTATTCTTGTTGCCAAGACGCTGGCTCCCGGGCTGCTGGGTGCCATCGCAATTGCGGCGTATAGCTATATGGCACTGATTCCCATGATTCAGCCTCCTATTATGCGTCTTTTGACTACGCCCGAAGAGCGTAAGATCAAAATGACAACGCTTCGCAAGGTTTCCAAGACCGAGCTTATTCTTTTCCCGCTTCTTGTTACCTTCATCGTGGGTCTGATCGTTCCCGACGCCGTTCCGCTTGTGGGATGTTTGATGTTTGGAAACCTTCTGAACGTCTGCGGCGTGACCGACCGTCTTTCCAAGACCGCACAAAATGAGCTGATGAATATTGTTACCATCTTCCTCGGCATTTCGGTCGGCGCTACGGCAAGTGCGGACAATTTCTTGAAGATCCAGACGATTGTAATCATTGCTTGCGGTCTTGTCGCCTTCTGTATTTCGACGGTCGGCGGTCTTCTTACGGCCAAAATCATGTGTAAGCTTACGGGCGGTAAGATAAACCCCCTTATTGGTTCGGCGGGCGTATCTGCCGTTCCCATGGCGGCTCGCGTTTCGCAGATCGAGGGTCAAAAGGCAGACCCTTCGAACTTCCTTTTGATGCACGCGATGGGTCCCAACGTGGCGGGCGTTATTGGCTCGGCCGTGGCGGCAGGCGTGTTCCTTGCAACCTTCAAGTAATAGTAAGAAAGGAAAATAGATATGGCACAGGTAAAAATCACAGAAACGGTTCTGCGTGACTCGCACCAATCCTTGATCGCCACAAGAATGACGACCGAGGAAATGCTTCCGATTCTTGCGAAGCTTGACGGCATTGGCTATCATTCGCTTGAGGCGTGGGGCGGCGCGACGTTCGACTCCTGCATGCGCTTTCTCAACGAGGATCCGTGGGAGAGACTTCGCAAGATCCGTAATGAAGTAAAAAATACAAAGCTCCAAATGCTTTTCCGCGGCCAGAATATTCTTGGCTACCGTCATTATTCGGATGACGTGGTGGAGTATTTCGTACAGAAATCCATCGCAAACGGCATTGATATTCTTCGTATTTTCGATGCACTCAACGACACGAGAAATCTGAAGACTGCGATCAACGCCACCAAAAAAGAGGGTGGACACGTTCAGGCGGCATTCAGCTACACTACGGGTGAGGTTTATACGCTCGATTATTACGCAAAGTACGCCAAGGAGCTTGAGGAAATGGGAGCCGATTCCATTTGTATCAAGGACATGGCAGGCCTTCTGAAGCCCTACGATGCGTACGAGCTTGTCAAGGCACTGAAGGAGACAGTAAAGATCCCGCTTCAGCTCCACACGCACTACACCGCAGGCTTGGCTTCCATGACGCTTCTCAAGGCGATCGAGGCTGGTGTGGACGTAGTGGATACGGCCATCTCCCCGATGGCACTCGGCACCTCGCAGCCGCCCACCGAGACCATGGTGGCAACGCTGGCAGGCACGCCCTACGATACAGGTATTGATCTCTCTAAGCTTGACGAGATCACCAAGTATTTCACGCCTCTGCGCGAGAAATATCTTGCCGAGGGTCTTCTCAATCCCAAGGCACTCAAGGTCGACGTAAACGCGCTTCTGTACCAGGTTCCCGGCGGTATGCTTTCCAACCTTATGTCCCAGCTTAAGCAGGCAGGCAAGGAGGATAAGCTCGTCGAGGTTCTGGAGGAGGTGCCGCGCGTGCGTGCGGACGTCGGATATCCTCCGCTCGTTACTCCTTCCTCGCAGATTGTGGGAACACAGGCGGTTTACAACGTGATCCTTGGCGAGAGATACAAGATGGCCACGAAGGAATTCAAGGGCATCGTGAAGGGCGAGTACGGAAAGACTCCCGTGGAGATCGATCCTGCCTTCGTCAAGAAGATCATCGGTGACGAGCCTCGCATCACGTCGCGTCCCGCAGACGCCCTCAAGCCCGAGCTTGAGGAGCTTCGTGCGAAGATTCCCGCGGGTCTTATCGAGCAGGACGAGGACGTTCTTTCCTACGCTCTTTTCGAGCAGGTTGCGCTCAAATTCTTCGAGTACCGCAAGGCAAAGAAATACGGTCTTGACGGTGACAACGCAGACGCCGCTCTCGGCGTTCACAGCGTATAAATAGCAAAAACGGCACGGTGAAAACCGTGCCGTTTTTATAATCGTTTAAAAGATCAGCGCAATGATTGTAAGTGCAACGAGGAAAAGAATGTTGAGCAGTGTGAAAACCTTCATATAATGTCCGGCTTTGTAAGGGTTTCGCTGCGTATATTCGCGGAAGGTGATAAGGCTTGCCAGCGACGCAATAAGCGTCCCCGTACCGCCGATATTCACGCCGAGCAGAAGCGAGGAGTAGTCGGTCGTGAAGCGCGAAAGAAGAATGGCGGAAGGCACGTTGCTGATAAACTGACAGGAAAGGATCGAAACGAGCAGCGTGCTTTTTTCAAGCAGAGCGCCAAGCAGATGATGTACCAGCTCCACGCGCGCAAGGTTGCCCGCGAAGATGAAAAAGCAGGTGAAGGTGAGAAGCAGGCCGTAATCGACGCGAAGGAGTGCTTTGCGGTCGAGAAAGAGAAGGGAAACGAGCACGATAGCCGTGCCGAGTAGATAAGGAACGGCGTGAAAGACCACCGAGATGGCAACGGCGAACAAAACGAGATAAAGTATCGTTCTTGCACGCGGCAGGCGGTAGTCTTCTTTTTCCGACAGGTCGATCTTCTCGGGCTTTACGAAAAGGCAACAGATCACGATCAGTGCCGTGGCCGCCAAAAAGGGCGGGAACATGATGGCAAGAAATTCGCCTGTGGGAATATGGAAATAGGAATACAGATACAGGTTTTGCGGATTGCCAAAGGGGGTCAGCATACCGCCGAGATTGGCGGCAATATTCTGCATGACGAAAACGAAGGCCATGCGGTCTTGCTTTCCCGTCGACGAGAGAACGTAATAGCCAAGCGGCAGGAAGGTGATGAGCGCCATGTCGTTGGCTATCAGCATCGAGCCGAAAAAGGTGATGAAGACAAGTGCCAACACCGCGCTTCTGAGGTTTCCCGTAGCGTGAACGATGGCACGCGCCAGCACCGTGAAGAAGCGAATGTTTTTAAGCGCGCAGATGACCGCCAGCGTGCAAAACAGACAGGCGAGTGTTTTGAGGTCAAAATAGCCCGCATATTCGCGATCGGGCGGGATAATAAACGAGGTGACGATAGCCAAGCAAAAGGCAATAAACAGAATGAGATTGGCCTTCACCAAACGAATGATTTTCAGCATAATACCTCTTAATATAAAAAAGATAATGAAACAAGTATATACCTATCTGAAAAAAAGTCAAGGGGTTTTGGAAAAATTTCCCCTTGCTTCTTTACAAAAAGGGGAAAAACTGTTATAATAAAGAAAAAAGGAGGGCGTGCCGTGAGGATTTTATTTGAGGACGAGCATCTTATCGTTTGCATAAAGCCGGCGGGCGTTCTCTCGCAAAATGACGACAAGGGAAGGGAGAGCATGATCTCGCTTCTCGGCGGCGTTTTTCCCGTTCATCGCTTGGATCGTGAAACGGCGGGCGTGATGGTCTTTGCCAAGACCGAGAGGGCCGCGGCCGCTATGTCGAAGCTTGTGCAGTCTCATGAGGATTTCCGAAAGGAGTATCTTGCGGTGCTTGAGGGCGAGCCCGAACAGGATGAGGCAAGGCTTTGCGATCTTCTTTTTCATGACGTTGCCAAAAACAAATCCTTCGTCGTTCGTAAGGAGCGTCGCGGCGTGAAAAGGGCAGAGCTTTCGTACCGCGTTTGCGATACGGTTATGACACCCGAGGGGAGAACGCTGACACTTGTGCGGGTTCGGCTTTATACGGGACGGACGCATCAGATACGTGTGCAGTTTGCTTCGCGCCGTCTCCCGCTTGCAGGTGACCGAAAATACGGTGCCTCCGCTGATGCGGGCGGACTTGCGCTTTTTGCTTCAGGCCTTTCCTTTTGTCATCCGATTACGAAGAAAGAGTTATCCTTTGCTCTTCTTCCCGAGTCGGAGGGGGCGTTTGGTCTCTTTGATCTGCATAGGGAAGAAAATTTGTGCTAAAACTGTTATTATATTTTTTGTTTTTTAATTAAGGAAGTCAAACATGGACAAAAACAGACGGCTTTTTTCCAATACGCTGATCTTGGCGGTCGGCACCTTCGGCTCGAAATTCCTTGTCTTCTTCATGATGCCGCTTTATACCGCGTGCCTCATGCCCGAGGAATATAGCCTTGCCGACTTGATCTCACAGACGGCAAACCTCCTTATCCCTTTCGCTTGCGCGGGAATGGCCGAGGGGGTCTTTCGCTTTGCCATGGAGGAGAACGAGGATAAGCGATCGGTCTTCTCGTCGGCCTTGGCGGTGCTTCTTGCGACTTCGGTGCTTTTTTTAGCACTTTCGCCGCTCCTTCGATTCTATAAACTGCTTGACGGATGCGTTTGGCTTGTGATTCTTTACGTTCTGGCGGCTAATTTTCACTCGGTGGTGGCGCAGTATATACGCGCAAGGGGACGGATGTCGCTTTTTTCGCTGGGCGGTATTATCGGAACGGCTTTAACGATCGGCTTCAACCTCGTATTTCTGCTCGGCTTCGGTATGGGTGTTACGGGCTATGTGCTGTCGGTGGTACTCGGTGACCTTATTGTTACGGTTTTTTTGTTGTTGGTTTCGGGCGTGTGGCGCGACGTGGATTTTCGCACGGTAAAACGGGAAAAAATTACGGAAATGCTCAAATACAGCATACCGATGATTCCCACAACGATCTTTTGGTGGGTGACTTCGGTCTCTGACCGCTTTTTGCTGATTGCCATGCAGGGAAATGAAATCAACGGCCTTTACGCCGCGGCGAACAAAGCGCCCACACTTCTCACGCTCTTTTGTACGGTCTTTGTCGAGGCGTGGCAGTTTTCTGCCGTGCTTGAAAAGGACGAGGAGGAGCGTTCGGCCTTTTTTACGCGCGTTTTCGCAGGTTTTCAGGGCATTCTCTTTATGGCGGCGTCACTCCTCGTTCTGCTTTCGATTCCCGTGACGAAGATCCTGCTTGCCGATGGGTATTTTGATTCTTGGCGATTTCTTTCGCCGCTTACGCTCGCCATGACATATTCGGCACTTGTAACCTTCCTCGGAAGCGTGTATATGGTTCGGAAAAAGAGTGTATATTCCTTTTTGACCGCCGCGCTCGGTGCCGCGATCAATATCGGTTTAAATCTTTTGCTGATCCCGAAATATTCCGCAATGGGTGCGGCTGTTGCTACCTTCATCAGCTATTTCGCGGTGTTCCTCGTTCGAGGGGGACATACGGTAAAGCTTGTAAAGTTCCGCCTCGGTGTGCCGCGACTCGTCTTTAATACCGCCGCACTTGTGGGGCAGAGCGTTCTCATACTTTCCTCGCTTCGCTTCCGCTTTTTGTACGCCGCGTTGCTCTTTGCCGCCATTTTAGCGGTCAACGGCCCCATCATTTTGAAGACGGTATTGGAGATTATGCGAAATTTAATAAAAAAAGTGCAAAAAAAATAAAAAACTTTCAAAAAGCTATTGCAATTTGAAAAAGAATGTGGTATAATCTTCGTACTATGTGCATTTATGCCAACATAGAGTAATGGGTAGTCCTCTGCGTCGCTCTGCATGAACACCCTATGAGAAGGAGGAGCCGAATTATGGATATGATCAAGGCTTTTACAAGTGAGCAGCTGAAGGAGAACATTCCGGAGGTAAACGTTGGTGACACGATCCGTGTTCACAACAAAATCAAAGAGGGTGCTCGTGAGAGAATCCAGATGTTTGAGGGAACTGTTATCGCCAAGCATGGCGGCGGCATTTCCGAGACCTTCACGGTAAGACGTATTTCTTACGGTGTAGGTGTTGAGAAGACTTTCCCGATCCATTCTCCCAACGTAGAGAAGGTGGACATTATCCGTTCGGGTAAGGTCAGACGTGCGAAGCTTTACTACCTGCGCGACAGAGTGGGTAAGGCATCCAAGGTCAAAGAGAAGATCTGAGTTCCGTGCGGACTCGATAAGAGGTGTGCCATTGGGCATACCTCTTTTCTCGTTTGTGACATTTTTTGTAAATTTTTTGTAAAAACGGGGATTTTGGTAGCGCGTGAAAGGGAAGCGTTTTGTCGGTTTACAGTTTTTTACAAAAAAGCCCGTTTTTTCGCTAAAATGTTTGATATTTCATAAACTTTTTTTCGGAAAACTATAGACTTTTTTAAAAAAGTATTGTATAATATAATAAATTATTGTGCGGAAAATGTTTTTCGCGCAATGGGTGTCAGGTATGCTTGTCAAAGCATGCCCAACATTTTGCCCAAGTTAGTTAAATTTATATCAATCAGGAGGTTTTTGGTCCATGAAAAAGAAAACGACTACAGTCACGTTCAAAGGGACTGCAGAACAGGAAAAGCAGCTTCGTGCCGTTATCGAGCAGTATAAGGGCATGGAAGGCAACCTTCTTCCCGTTCTTCAGGGTGCGCAGGAGATCTACGGCTATCTTCCCATTGAGGTGCAGAAGATCATTGCCGAGGGTCTTGACGTCTCCATGACGGAGATTTACGGCGTTGCATCCTTCTACGCACAGTTCAAGCTGAATCCCGATGGTGAGGTTGCAATCAGCGTATGCTTGGGTACTGCGTGCTACGTTAAGGGCGCAGGTGAGCTTGCCGATAAGGTAACCGAGCTTGTTGGCGTTGCGGCAGGTGAAACATCTGCGGACGGCAAATACAGCTTTGAGGCAACCCGTTGCATCGGTGCTTGCGGTCTTGCTCCCGTTATGACGGTAAACGGCGACGTTTACGGACGTATCACCGGCAAGGACGTAAAGGGCATTCTTGAAAAATATCAGTAATTCAAAATTCATTTGCTGAAAGAGTAAAAACATATGAAAATTCTCGAAATTTCCAAGCTTCTTAACGCAAAGATCTGCTGCGGAGAGGATCGACTGGAAAGCGAGGTCTGTTCGGCTTGCGGAAGCGATATGATGAGTGACGTGCTTGCGTTTGTCAAGGATCAGGCTGTGCTTTTGACGGGTCTTGTCAACTCCCAGGTGATTCGCACCGCTGAGATGATGGATATGCGGTGTGTGGTTTTCGTTCGCGATAAAAAGCCGTCTGAGGAAATGCTTGAAATTGCCAAGGATAGCGGCATCGTCGTTCTGACCTCGCCGATGAGAATGTACGAGGCGTGCGGTATCCTTTACTCAAACGGGCTTGGCGAGCATGGGGAGAATATAAGCCATGACTGAGCCGCTTGTTTATACATTTTTGGTGGACGGCGACAATTTTACCTCGGCGGGCGAGGCTTCTGTGAAGATGAAAAAAAATCTCAGAATGCTTGGTATTGCTCCCGACGCGATACGCAGGGTAGCGATTGCTATGTACGAGGGAGAGATCAACATGGTAATTCATGCGGGTGGCGGAACGGCGACGGTCAGTGTGTTTCATGACCGCATCGATATTGTTCTGGAAGACAAGGGCCCCGGCATTGCCGATGTTGAGCTTGCTATGCGAGAAGGCTTTTCGACTGCATCCGATAATATCCGCAATCTCGGATTCGGTGCGGGCATGGGTCTTCCGAATATGAAAAAGAACACCGATAGCATGAGCATTGATTCGACCGTAGGTGTCGGAACGCGCATTGCTATGACGGTAAACCTTTGATGTTGTTTGTATTTCCTGAAAGGAATAAGAGTAAATGGCACCCTATCAGCACTCGGTATCTTTGAACTCTAAAAAATGCCGCGGCTGTACGCATTGCCTTAAACACTGCCCAACCGAAGCGATTCGCATAAGGGAAGGGCACGCGGTGATCGACGCCGCGCGATGTGTGGACTGTGGGCAATGTATTCGGTATTGCCCGCATCAGGCAAAAAAAGCGGCATACGATAAGCTGGCCGATATTCCAAAGGAAAAATGGAAGATTGCTCTTCCTGCTCCCGCGTTGTTCGGACAGTTTGATAATCTTGACGACATTGACTATGTGATACAGGGACTTTACAACTGCGGTTTTGACCAGGTTTACGAGGTGGCAAGTGCGGCAGAGCTTGTTTCGGATTATACGAGAAAGTATATGAAGGAAAAAAATCCTCCGCATCCCGTGATCTCGTCGGCTTGTCCTGTGGTTGAGAGACTGATTATGCTTCGGTATCCTTTCTTGGTGGATCACCTTTTGCCCATCCTGCCTCCTATCGAGGTGGCGGCAAAGGAGGCGGCAAGGATGGCTATGGAGCAAAATCCAAAGCTTTCGCGCGAGGATATTTGCGTGGTATTTATCTCACCCTGTCCCGCAAAGGTCAGTTACGTCAAAAACAAAACGCTTGACAAAAAGTCAGACGTTGACCTTGTTATTTCTGTTTCCGATATTTATTTTGAGCTTCTTGGCGTCATGAAAAAGAACGAAGAACCGACGGAATCATCGCAAGCGGGTCGAATCGGACTCGGTTGGGCAAGTTCCGGCGGTGAGGCAACGGCGATCTTTAACGAAAAGTATCTTGCGGCCGACGGAATTGAAAATGTGGTTCACGTTTTGGAAGAGGTTGACAACGGGGCTTTTCCCGAGCTTGAGTTTATCGAGCTTGACGCTTGCTCCGGTGGATGCGTCGGTGGCGTGATGAACGTGGTCAACCCGTTTATCGCCAAAGCACGCTTGCGTTCGCTGCGTCGTTATCTTCCCGTTTCGCAGAATTGGGGAGATGAAGCGTCGAACACCGTGCCAAGCGAGATGCTTCTCGACTACGAATTTCAATATGAAAGCGTATCGTCGTTCGGAAGTGACCGTGAAGAATCCATGCGGATGATGAGTCGGATGGAGGAGATCTGTAAGGGCCTTCCGGGCATCGATTGCGGTTCTTGCGGCGCACCTACTTGCAGAGCGTTTGCGGCCGATATCGTGCGAGGCAGAGCCTCGATCGAGGAATGCCCGCCCATGCTTCGCTACCGAAAACAAAAGGGAGGCGAGTGAGGACATGACGGTTGCACAAATTTGTGAAAAGCTTGGCCTTGAGACTTTGGCCTTACCCGCGCCTGACCGTGAGGTCACGGGGGCATATGCCGGAGATCTTTTGAGCTGGGTAATGGGACGCGCCGAGGCAGATTGCCTTTGGGCTACCATAATGAATAACGTGAACGTGTTGGCAGTGGCTACGCTTGCCGACGTGTCGGTAACAGTGATCTGTGAGGACTGTGAAGTCACCGAGGAGATCATACAGGCGGCACGCGAGAAGGGCGTAAACCTTGTGCGAACCGGGCTCCCGATTTATGAGCTTTGTGTGGCAGTCTCGAAGGTGCTGGGATGAATCGGTACTTTTACGATCTTCACGTTCATTCCTGTCTGTCGCCTTGCGCGGACAATGACATGACACCAAACAATATTGCCGGTATGGCCGCGCTCAAGGGCTTACAGATTGTGGCTCTGACCGACCATAATTCCACCAAGAACTGCCGCGCATTTTTTGCGGCAGCGAAGAAGAATGGAATCATTCCCGTTGCCGGCATGGAAATGACCACGGCGGAGGATATCCACATGGTCTGCCTCTTTCCAACGCTTGAGGCGGCCGAGGACTTTGATAAAGAATATCAGAAATATCGCATTCTGTATCCCAATCGCCGCGATATTTTCGGCGATCAGTTGATCTTGGATGAGAACGACGAAACGGTTGGCGAGGAGGAGCATCTGCTCATCAACGCATCCACGCTTTCGGTTCCCGATGCGGTAGACCTGCTCGGTCAATATAACGCGGTGATCTTTCCCGCGCATATCGACCGTGAGGAAAACGGCATGATCGCCTCGCTCGGATGTATTCCGGAGGATCCGCACTTTGACTGTGTGGAGTTTCGAGATAACGCGTCGATCGCGGCGTACGTTGCCAAATACGGCCTTGCGGATAAGCGGGTTTTGACCGACTCGGATGCACACTATCTATGGGATATCAGTGAGGCGGAAAACTTTCTTAGCTTGGAGGATGAGCCGTATAGCTCGGCACTCGTCAGAGAGTCGCTCTTTCGGCTTCTTAAAGGAAAATGAAGGAAATATCTCTGAATATTCTTGATATTGCGCAAAATTCGGTGAAGGCAGGCGCCTCGCTCATCGAAATTCATATATCGGAGGACGAGAGAACGCTTTGCTTTTCGGTGAAGGATAACGGCTGCGGTATGACGCAGGAGTTTCTCAAAAACGTCACCAACCCGTTCACCACCACGCGCACCACGCGAAAGGTTGGACTTGGTATTCCGCTTCTGAAAATGGGCGCGGAAATGACGGGGGGAAGCTTCTCCATCGCATCCAAAAGCGAGAAGGAGTACGAGGATCACGGAACGGTGGTTTCAGCCTCCTTTCGCAAGGACAGTATCGACTGTATCCCGCTTGGCGACATCGTCGGCACGGTTTGCGTGCTGTTTGGCGGTATCGACAACGAGGACATCCTCTTTTCCCACGAAACGCCAAAGGGAACCGTAAGCCTTTCGAGCGTCGAGATGCGCGAAGCACTTGGCGACGAGGTGCCGTTCGGAAATCCCGAGGTCATCTCTTGGATACGCGAGTATCTGGAAGAGGCGTATCAATTTGCAGAATAAAATTTATACAAAAATAAAGAAAGGAATTTTCACATGAAAACATTGGAAGAACTTTCCGCGATTCGTAATCGCATGAAGAGCAAGGTTGCTTTGCGCGAGGACACCAACGAAATTCGCATTGTTGTCGGTATGGCAACCTGTGGTATTGCCGCAGGCGCCCGTCCGGTTTTGGCGGCATTCGTTGAGGAAATCGAGAAGGCAGGCCTTGTAGGTAAGGTATCGGTATCGCAGACCGGTTGTATCGGTATGTGCAAGAGCGAGCCTATCGTTGAGGTCCTCAAGGCAGGCGAGGAAAAGGTTACGTACGTTAAGATGACCCCCGAGAAAGCAAGAGAGGTCATGGAAAAGCACATCAAGGGCGGCCAGCACGTCGTTGAATATACCGTAGGCACCGCCTACAATTAAGGAGGAAGAAAACATGATTCGTACACATGTACTGATTTGTGGTGGTACCGGTTGTACATC